>JAHEDW010000071.1:529-10875 GCA_024641025.1 Gallionella sp. | reverse complement strand
GCTGGCCAGCAAGATTGCAAGCGCGTTTGCAATCAGATAATACAGGTAGAGCACGAACAACTTGGTCAGAACAAATTGAACTACGATTCCAACCCAACATGCCAGTGCATATTGGCCAAAGTGCAGGAGCAAGTGCTTGTCGGGATGGTGGGTACGATCGCTCCAGGTCCAGAATCGGTTCCAGTAAAAATTGCTGACAGTCGCACAAAATATTGCGAATCCAAGTGAGACATTGAGCCGCATGTCGTGAGACTCGATCGACGTGAACAGGAATTCCTGTCCAAGGTACAGCACGCCCAAGTTTACCAGCACGCCAGATGCACCGACGGTACCGAATTTGATGAAGCGCCTTTTTAAGAGCCAGGTAACCATCGGCAATTCAGCGAATCTGTCGATCAGATTCATGTGGCTTGCCTGTTCAACATCTCTCGTGCCTTTGCCAGTACCTGCTCGGGGGCAATCTGTTTCAGGCACTGGTTGTCACCGTCACAGGGCGAGTTTCTATGGTTATATGCAGTAAGACAGGGTGAACAAGGGAGGGACAGAAAAAAACTGTAGCCATTGCTGCCCAATGGCTGGTAAAGCTGTGGAGTTTCCGGACCGAAAAATGTGATTGTCGGTAATGTTGTCAGCGCTGCGAATTGTCCCGGACCGCCATCGTTTGTAACCAGCAGCGAGGCCCGGTGGAACAATGCAAGCAACTGTCGCACGGATTTGGTGTATCCGGCCAGGTTGATGCACTGGTCGCTTTTGCATTGATTTACAATCACCTGTGATAGGGAGTAATCACCTTTGAGGCCGATAACACCTACGGCATAACCTTCATCCAGGAACATTCTGCATAACCTGCCGTAGTAATCGATAGGCCAGGCACGTATTGGTAGAATCCCTCCGCTGGGATAGACCAGAATCAACTGTTTCTCCCTTATCGGGGGAAAATCTTCATGTAGCTTTTTTGCGACCGACTCCAGTTCCTGTTCGACAAATTCAAGCATCGGCGTGCTATTTGTGTCCGCTTCCCCCGGAATCTTGGCAAGTGGAACGGTAGTGGATTCCAAGGAATCAACCATGTTCAGGAACTGGTGGGACAAATGCTTGTATGGGTTGTATAGCACTGGGCGATTGATGAACGAGCCGCGATATAGACCTTCCTGAGTATGCCGATGAAATCCCACTCGCAATGTCGCGCCCGAAAGATAAGAAAATATGCTGCTTATACGAGCAAAAAGCTCACAATCGATCACCGCGTCGATTTTTAGAGAACGCAATTTGCGAATCGCATTCAGGCTGTCACTGGCAAGGGCGCTGATCGAGCTATCATCAAGCGTTAGAACATTGTCTGGGGGTATCACACCGAGCAGATCAAGAACTTCACGGTTCTTGGCAAATTGCAATACGTGTATAGATGCATCGGGATATCGCTGCTTCAGGCGCACAAACATTGGGTGGGCAAGCACTAGGCTGCCCATCTCGGAAAGCAGGATGACAAGTATCCTGCGCGGCTTTCTTGAGATAGCAGCTTTTCTCCGAAACAGTTCCAACACGGAGAGCAGCACACAGATGGGTATACCCAAATAACGGTCGACCCCGCGCTGGAATTTTATATTCATGTGGTCACCGTCGTTCGAACTGGAAACCTGCTAGCGTAAACCAAGCCTAAATATTTATACGCTCCGAAAAAACTGGGATGCAATATTCCAGTCTCAGACATGTACAAGCACACGACAGCGAATATCCGGATTGATGTCAACCTGGAAATCTTTGTTGCTGGAATCGGAAGTTATTGCTTCCGAACCTGCCCAACGAAAATCACCATTGCAAAGCCACGCTTTAACTCTTTGCTATACCAGTTAGACATGTTTACCCCCTTGCTGAAACCCACCCGGTCACCAACCTTGAGGTCATCAATCTTCTGACCTGCGATCCACACATCTTCTCCAATATCGTTCTGGACATGGATGTAGGAGTATGCCTCTGCCTGGATGAATTCGATGACTTTCCCTTCGTTGGGCAGAACCGATTTGATCGCTGCACGCTCAGCAAGCTTTGCCTTAACAGCAATAGCTTCCTCGTTGGTACCCCAGTAACCGAAATCGCCCTCAGCATTACGATTTGCAAAGATCACGCTGGCCAGATAGCCATCACGATTCGTCCCGCCGATTACATAGAGTCTTCCGTCGTAATCGATGGTGCTGAAGTTTGCGCGAGGTTGGTCGAGAGGCGTGGTGTATCTCCACGGGTCAAGCGCACCGTCCTTGCCGACCTTGGTAATCTCAATGCTATCCAGATACTCCGCACCCGAAATTCCACCGATTGCGTACATATAATCACGGTAAGCAGTACTGGAAAGTCCGTATCGACCTTGCTGCATTGGCGTAGTAGCCTGCCACTTCTCTGTATTTCCTGCGTTAGTGTACCGAGTCCATTCTACATCTGTAATTCCGACACCCTTGGTCCGGTCGTGTCCGCCAATAATGAAGAAACGGTCATCTTCCTTCTTGACGCTGTTTACATAGCGTGGAATGGTCATGGTCTCAGTATCCAGGATCCATTCGCCTAAGCTGCCATCCGGCAGGAATTCGGCGTATTCAACAGAATCAAGCAATACGCCACCGAAACCGCCAAACGAATAGATTCGCTTATCAGTGGCGATTATCTTACTGCAACGTCGTGTCACCACCATTTCATTTTTCTCAGTCTGCCATGGGCCAAGCGTGCCATCCGGCTGGATTTTAGCTCTTTCCGCAGTGCGCAACAGATGATGCCCGTTTGGTCCATTACCACCGCCCACCACATAGACATACTCGCCATGCACCACAGCCTCCATGAAACCGCGCTCCTCAAATAGCGGGTGTCCCAACTGCCACGGTCCAAGCGTGCCATCCTTATTAATCTGAGCGTATTCAGTGATGTTGACGAAATTCCTGCCGTCAACTCCTCCGATCAGATACAACTTGTCCTTGATCACCACCGATGCTGTACCAGCGCGAGGTGCGCTGAACGGGGCTGTTTCCTTCCAATCTGCAATCCACACTTTATTAGCACAACCCGACATTACTAATGCCAGTATTACGATCATTAAACTCGAAAACCTTGACATGCTTATCCCCTGATTTACTTTCGACCTGCATTGCAACGCAATGCCTAATAATATAACTGTATCTGCAATTGTACCTGACGACACATGGTCTAGGCCACACGGTTTGTAGGATTAGGTTTTCTTGCTATGGAAAGATTTTCATTGTGCAGGGTAGTCCAAATATCTATCTGCCCGATGATACAATTCCAGCCATTCACATAATCCAAATGGTTTGATGATGCACACTCTGATTTGCGGTTCGATGGCCTATGACACCATCATGGTGTTTCAGGATCAATTCAAGAAGCACATCCTTCCTGAAAAGATCCATATTCTGAATGTTGCATTCCTGGTCCCGGAGATGCGCCGAGAATTTGGCGGATGCGCTGGCAATATCGCCTATAACCTTAAGTTGTTAGGTGGCAACCCACTGATCATGGCAACAGTAGGAGACGACTTTTCCACTTATGCTTTGCGTCTGGAAAAACTCGGGTTGACCCAAGCACATATACGCCATATTTCAGGTAGTTTTACCGGACAGGCGTTCATTACGACTGACCTGGACGACAACCAGATCACCGCCTTCCATCCCGGTGCAATGAGCTTCTCGGAGCAGAATCATGTTGGGGATGCGAAGACAGTAAGTCTCGGCATAGTCTCACCTGATGGGCGGGAGGGTATGCTACAACACGCGCGAGAATTCCATGAAGCTGGAATTCCTTGGGTATTTGACCCGGGACAAGGCATGCCGATGTTCTCCGGGAATGAATTGCTGGAATTCGTTGCTCAGGCTGATTATGTGACTGTTAACGACTACGAAGCACAGTTGTTACAGGACAAGACAGGCAAGAAGATCAAGGAACTTGCTCAGGGAAAGCGCGCTTTCATCATCACTCGCGGTGGTGAGGGCTCAACTATTTATGCGGATGACAGGCAAATTACCATTCCCAGCGCCAAACCCGTTGCGCTTCTCGACCCAACCGGTTGTGGTGATGCCTATCGTGCCGGTTTACTTCATGGTATCCAGCAAGCCTGGGACTGGGAGATCACCGGCCGCCTAGCCTCGCTAATGGGGGCTTTGAAAATCGCAAGTCGTGGTGGACAGAACCATGCGCCGACTCGTGAAGGAATTGAAACGCTTTTTCGCTTTCACTTCGGCTTTGACATCAATTTGTAACCCATGACCGACTGGGATTCCATCGCTAGCGCGATAGGTGCTGCGACTCTGCAGCCTTTTAGGTTATGCAGGAATACCGCTATCACCGGAGGGTGGATAAACCAGACTTATCGCATCGAAGGTGAAGACGGACGCACCTTTTTTGTCAAACAAAATTCTGCAAGCAAGATCGAGATGTTTTCCGCAGAAGTTGTCGGTTTGGTAGATATTTCTGCCGCTCAAGCCGTCCGCGTTCCAAAGGTCATTGCTTATGGTATTTCAGGAAAGTTAAGCTATCTTGTACTGGAGCACCTGAATTTGACTTCGAGTGGAGATTCAGCTTTGCTCGGTGCTAAGTTGGCTATGTTGCATCGCTGTTCAAACGAGAAATTTGGCTATTCACAAAGTAATTTTATCGGGCTGACTACGCAGTTGAATGAATGGTCGGATGACTGGATATCATTTATGCGCAAACAAAGATTAGGATTCCAATTGCGACTTGCTTCTACCAAGGGTTATGGTGATCAACTGGATGAGCTGGGTGACAAGTTGCTTGATGCACTTCCAACATTCTTCAAGGGATATTCTCCTAAACCTTCACTTCTGCACGGCGATTTGTGGGGTGGCAATCATGCTTATCTTTCAGACGGAACCCCGGTGATATTCGACCCGGCAGCCTATTATGGAGACCGAGAGGCAGATTTGGCCATGACGGAGTTGTTCGGTGGATACAGCCCCGTATTTTATAGCGCATATCAATCTGCCTACCCCCTGCATGAAGGCTATTCGTTACGCCGTGATCTTTACAACCTGTATCACATTCTGAACCATGCCAACATGTTTGGTGGTGGCTACGTTCAACAAGCAGAAGGAATGATGAAAAGACTTCTGGCAAAAATACGTTGATCACCAGTGCTTGGCTACCGGATTGTTGCAGGCAATCTGGAAAAGTTGCCTGTCTTCCAGCCTGAGCGCGCTCAGTGGACCGCCCCACAAGCATCCGGTATCGAGTGCGATGACACGCTTTTCTACCCTCAGGCCAAGTGCCGACCAATGCCCAAATATCACTGCTGTATCCTCGCAGCCGCGATTTGGTATCTGAAACCATGGAAGATAGCCTGACGGAATTTTATCCAGTTCACCCTTGAATCGGAATTCCATCTGACCTTGCGGAGTACAGATGCGCATACGGGTAAGGGCATTGACGATAACACGAAGTCGCTTGTAACCGGTCAGTTTGTCATCCCAACTATGTGGAAAATTTCCGTACATCCGATCAAGGAACACCGCATGGTTGTCTTCGCGCAAGGCTTGTTCAACTTCGTGCGCAAGACTGATAGCTTGCTCTATGCTCCATTGCGGCAACAAACCGGCGTGGACGAGCACATATCCACCTTCCGCATGCAACAAGCGTTGATTTCGCAGCCAATGCATCAGTTCTTCTCTGTCTGGTGCGTTAAGCACTTCATCGAGTGTGTCACTGGGATGCAGTTCTGCTACCCCTGCGGCGACAGCAAGCAGATGCAAGTCGTGGTTGCCGAGCACGGTAATCGCACTATCTCCGAGATCTTTGACAAGACGTAATACATCCAATGATCCTGGCCCTCGATTAACTAGATCACCCACCAACCAGAGCTTGTCGACTGTCGCATCAAAACATATAGTCTCTAA
The DNA here is from genome assembly GCA_024641025.1 of Gallionella sp. Lineage (GTDB taxonomy): Bacteria > Pseudomonadota > Gammaproteobacteria > Burkholderiales > Gallionellaceae > Gallionella. Next base: position 4,969 of record JAHEDW010000071.1, on the reverse strand, counting down.
TAGCCCGACCAATTCAGCATGGCAGCCTTGTATATCTCCCACCGCATAGATCGCCATCATGTTTCCCTGCCTGGATAATTTATAAAATAGACTAACAGATTATTGTTGGATTTCAATGAAATGAAATCAACATATGCAGGTTATACGCATCCCGTTTGCAGATTTCTGGCAAAATACCAGCAGCTGATTGGACTGTAGCTATGCCGATCCGGATAAACTAACTATCATCAATTCACATGCTCATTGGTTCAGGTCTGCTCGCGCATGCATTTTCATCAATATATTCCCATAGGGAAGATGTATGCATTTATGCTGCCGGTGTATCAAATTCCGGCTGTACCGATAAGAAGGAGTTCGAGCGCGAGCGGAAGCGACTAACCGAGGCTTTGCTTCAGACAAAAGATCTGAATGCATTTGTGTACTTTGGCACTTGCAGTGTTGCTGATCCAGATGCTCAGGACACTCCATATGTGAAGCATAAGCTTGCAATGGAACAGCTGGTTTCTGAGCATCCGAGATATCTTATCTTACGGCTGCCGCAAGTGGCCGGAAGTACACCCAATCCACATACTTTGTTGAACTTTCTTTATGCACGCATTTCACGTAGTGAGTCTTTCAATTTGTGGAGCAGAGCCAAGCGTAATATCATTGATGTAACCGATGTAGCCGCAATCTCAACTCAACTCATCGACAAGCAAAATTTGCGTAATACCACAGTAAACATCGCCAATCCTAAAAGTTACCCGATGATTGAAATTGTAGCTGCAATGGAAAAAGTTGTCGGCAAAAAGGCAGTCTACGATGTTTTCGAACGAGGATCATGGTATCCCATAGATGTTCACGCGATTCTCCACGTGCTGGATACTGCTGGCGTAGAATTCGGCAAAGATTATCTCGAACGGGTATTGGGCAAATATTATGAAAAATCCATCTGATACCAGCTGTGATCTGTCAATTGTAGTTCCTGTCTATCGCAGCGCTTCTATTCTGCCAAAACTTGTGGAACAGATTTATCAGGAAATGAGTAAGGAAGAGCTGACTGAAAAATTTGAACTGCTATTGATCAACGACGCGAGCCCCGATAATAGCTGGGAGATTATTCGTTCGCTTGCGAGCAAGCATTCATTCATCAGGGGAATTTCGCTTCGACGCAACTTCGGCCAGCACAATGCAATCATGGCGGGACTGAATCATGTCAATGGGAAATACATCGTGCTGATGGATGACGACCTGCAACATCCACCGCACGCAATCGGTGACATGTTGCTCGCGCTTCAACAAGGATATGACGTTTGCTACACAAAATATCTGAATCGTCGACATGCAGCCTGGAAACAGCTTGGAAGTAAATTCAACAACTGGGTAGCTACACATTTGCTTGGTAAGCCAAAGGAACTTTACCTTTCTTCATTCAAAGCAATGAGCAGGGACATAGCGGATGAAATCATCAAATATGACGGACCTTACGCTTATGTTGATGGGCTGATCCTCGATGTAACCCGTTCCATCACCACTATAGACATCCAGCATCAGTCGCGTCACGAAGGAATAGGCAACTATAACTTTCGCCGTTCGCTTTCATTATGGTTGAAAATGGCAACCAGCTTCTCGGTTTTGCCACTACGTCTCGCCACCTATACCGGATTTATCCTTGCAGCGTTAAGTTCGGTAATGATCGTATTCGTCATTTTTCAGAAGATACTTAATCCCGAGCTTCCAGCTGGCTGGACATCACTGATTGCAACAATATTGTTCATCGGAGGAATTCAGACATTGTGCATCGGTATGATTGGTGAATATCTCGGGCGAACTTACCTGAAATTGAATTACAAACCACAATTTGTCGTTGGCGCAACCACATGGATCCAGCAAAAAATTGATGAATAGCCCTGAATTCGATCAATATGCCAAGCAATATGATCATGTACTTGGGGAAGCAATACCTGAGTCCCTGAATGAAGATGGTTATTTTGCAGAATACAAGGTAGCCTTGATGGCCTCGCGTCTGCGAACCCACAAGCCAAAGCGCATACTCGATTTTGGTTGTGGCGCAGGCCGCAGCCTCCCTTACCTTGAAAAATATTTCCCTGAATCTGAGTTGTATGGCTACGACTTATCTTCTGCTTCACTTGAGTTCGCAGCCAAGCGTGTACCGCGTGCAATGTTGTTTTCTGATTGGAACGAAATTGCAGCGATGCGCTTCGATGTTGTTATCGCAGCAAATGTTTTTCATCATATACCTGTTTCAGAGCGTCTAAAGGCGCTCACACAGTGCCGCCTGATCCTGGCTGAAGGCGGGCAAATGTTCCTGTTCGAGCACAATCCTTTCAATCCCTTAACTCGTTGGATATTCGAGCGCTGCCCGTTTGATATCGACGCTGAGATGCTCAAGATGAGATCGGCGCTAGATATGTGCCGTGAAGCAGGCTTCAATTCCGAACAACATGGCTATACACTGTTTTTTCCTCGCCAATTAGCCTTCTTGCGCGGATTCGAACCTTGGCTTAAACGTTTTCCGCTAGGTGCGCAATATTATGTCCAAATGGCAAGCTGAGACAGTTTTTCTTGGACGTTACGCGGGTAGCGGTTTGTTAAACACAATTGCAGGATTCACTGTCATTTTCGTACTGATGGCACTTGGTATTTCTCCGATATTTGCCAATATTGGTGGTTATGCTTTTGGACTGCTATTGGGGTTTTTCTTGTCAAAAAGACTCGTATTTCGCAGCAAAGGCCATATTACTTCTGAAGGCTTACGTTATCTGACAGCATTCATATTTTGCTTCATACTGAATTTGATCGTACTGGAATTTAGCTTGAGTGTTCTTCACTGGACGGCTTCCCTTGCTCAAATTCTCGCAGCCGCTACTTACACAATCGTGATGTATTTATTGTCCCGATTTTTAGTATTCCGCCCTGGAATGATTTCCAACAACGCCAAACGTCAGGATTGATATTGAATGAAATCCGGTAATAAGAACAAGCAGGTTTGGCTGGTAATTTCGCATGGCTTTAACATGGACGGGCGTGCAGCAAGCCAGACAATTACTGACAAAATCCCACACCTGCTCAACATGGGTGTAAAACCTGTTGTAGTAAGCGCAATCACCGGAAAAAAGGATGATGTTGTCGAACATCATCAGGTTCTGCCAGCAGGACCTGTAGCTTTGCGTTTTGATTTACGTCATTTCCTGAAGCGAAGAATTTCATCTCGGTTTATTTACCGTGTCATGATGACGGCAATCTCACTTGTGCTTTTACCATTCATCCTGATCGAAAAGATCTTCATTCGTATTGAGACTCATTGGTCCTGGGCAATCACCGCATATTTTTCTGGCGCGAGCATAATCCGCAGGTTAAAGCCAACAGTTATCTATTCTACTGGAGGTGCCAATTCAGCACACTTGGCGGGCTATTGGTTGGCACGCAGATTTGGACTGCCATGGATCGCAGAAATCCATGATCCTATGGTACTCGACGATCAGGAAAAGAGTATGCGCGTGCGTTTTGCCGGATGGCTCGAAGGTAAAATCTGCAGGTATGCCGATGTCGTCTGGTGGTTTACAGAGGAAGCACTAGCGCGGGCACGCGCACGACATCCGGAACTTGCCGAACGTGGACATTGCATCATTCCAGGCTCAGATTCCTCGGAATTTGTACGCACTCCCTACCAGAAGAGTAAGCATCTAGTGATAGGCCACTTTGGATCGCTGGCTGATACTAGAAACTTGGAGTACTTGTTGAAGGGGATGACTCTTTTATTTGAAATGCATCCACAGTGGATTGACGATTTTCGCATTCAACTTTACGGTGGTAGCATCGATATCATTTCAGCAAGCGCATTGCGAAATTTTTCCTATCCATCGATAGTTGAACAGTTTGGTCGTCTTGAGGCCGATCCTGTTACCGGTGAAAGTGGCAGAGATCAAGTTTTGAAACGCATGAATGCAGTTGATTGCTTGTTGCTGTTACACGGTACCATACCTGTCTGCAGTGAATATATTCCATCAAAATTGTACGAATATTTCTGGACACAACGACCGATTCTAGCGCTCGTTTGGCACAACCCGCAGATGGAGCGTATGTTGCTCAAGCTCGGTCATTGGGCAGTAACTGCTAATGAAGTCGAATCGATCGCATCAGCCTTGGAGGAGTTGCATATCCGTTGGACAAATAATGATCTGGCCGACTCGAAAGTACCCTCTCCATACACTTCCGAAGCTGCAACGCGGAGGATATTTGAATTGGCGAAGGATGTATCTACTCATGAATCGTTGCAGAATTTATAGGCGAACTTCTTTAAATATTCTATGAACGACATCGTTTTATACTGCAAGTCATATCGGCAGGACCTGCTACGAGCCAAGAGACTTGTTGAAAGCGTACGCCAATTTAATTCAGACAGTGTGCCGTTTTACCTGTCCTGCCCATCTGCTGATA
>JAHEDW010000071.1:0-519 GCA_024641025.1 Gallionella sp. | reverse complement strand
GATATGAGTTTATTCAGAGACACCCTTGGAAGCGATGGGGTGATATTTTTAAATGATGAAGAAATTGTAACGGCTAATCCCACGCTAGACCTGAATGAAGTAAATGCCCAGCCCGGAGGTATTTCGCAGCAGATTATTAAATCCGAATTTTGGCGTCTTGGCATTAGCCATAATTATCTTTGTATAGATTCTGATGCCTATTTCATTCGTAATTTTAATACCAATGACTTCCTTACTCCTGAAGGTCATCCATACACTGTAATGAACGAAAGTCTCGAACTTCGTTTATTTGGAGCATTACGCCAACATTCCAAGATTGCTCGCAATAGAGATGCGGAATGCAAGGCCATCATGGATATATTTGGACGTATAGGGAGATATTATGATTTCGGACCTTTGCCAGTGGTATGGAACCGACTCGTTTGGTCTGATCTTGCCAACAAGTTCCTTGAACCTCAAGGTATGAATTTCCTAGATGCAATCAAGAGATTCCCATCAGAGATGCGAATCTCTTGATTG
>JAHEDW010000003.1 GCA_024641025.1 Gallionella sp. | reverse complement strand
CCTGCTTGTCACTGGAAGGCATCTGGGACAAGATCACCCCGACAGATAGGCCAAGGAAATGATAAACCTTTCCCATCCACTCTGCATCACGGCTGGCCAAATAATCATTCACGGTTACAACATGAACTCCTTTGCCAGCGATGGCATTCAGGTAAGCAGGTAAAGTTGACATCAATGTCTTGCCTTCACCAGTTCGCATTTCTGCGATCTTGCCAAAATGAAGGGCAATCCCACCTATCAGTTGCACATCATAGTGCCGCATCCCCAGAACACGAGTACTCGCCTCGCGAACTACGGAAAATGCCTCTGGCAGCAATGCATCCAGTGATTCGCCATTGGCAAAACGCTGCTTGAACAAATCCGTTTTCTGGCGCAATTCAATATCGCTCAACTTGGCGACATCGACTTCCAGCTTATTGATGGATTGGATGAAGGAGCGGTATTCCTTGAGCAGGCGGTCATTGCGACTACCGAAGATACTTTTCAGCAAACTGGAAATCATGTTTTCCTAAACTACAAAATAATTATGCTCTCTATTACAAAAAATAAAGGGTGAGGCAATCTTTCGCCTCACCCTCACCAATTACCATCACTATTAACTGGAGGCTTTTTGCAGGAAGCGCACGGGGTTCTGGGCTACACCTTGATAGCGAACCTCAAAGTGCAGGTGATTACCGGTAGACCGACCGGTACTTCCAACCTCAGCTATCTTCTCGCCGCGGCGCACCACCTGACCAACCTTCACTAGCAATTTCGAACAATGTGCATAGCGTGTGACAATGTCATTTCCGTGATCGATTTCGACCATATTACCATATTGGGGATGGTACGCAGAAAAGGCAACCACGCCGCCGGCCGAAGCATGGATCGGAGTGCCTGCATCCACCATGAAATCGACACCTTCGTGCATTGCATTTGCGTTGGTGAACGGGTCAATACGCCAGCCAAAATTCGAGGAATACCAGCCAACGTTCACGGGGGGAATAGAGGGGAGCAGCTTCCGGCTCAATTGGTTCTGCAGCAACATGGTTTCTAGTGCCATCAATTTGTCGCTTCGATCATTTATTACTTGCGTCAATCTGCTCAGTTGCTGATCCAATATATTGACCGACATTTTCTGCGTCGGCAATATCACCAGCGGTCCGCCCTGTGCCGGAAGTTGGTCAAACTGGAACTCGCCCGGTTTCATCCCGGTCAGTTTGGCCAGACGCAAACCCAGTGCATCCAGACGCTGTACCTGTGACTGCATCTGTCCGATCCTGCTCGCCATGGTATCCAGGCTGCTGAAGAGATTGGATTGCTGTTTTTGACGTTCCTCGATATAGGCCTTGGATAACAGTGCGCGCATTCCCTCTCCAACTCCATCTGGAGCAAATCGGACCAAGGAGTATTGGAGCGCAAAAGCAGCAGCCAGCATCAGGCCGGACATCAGGAGCATCAATCCTAGAAGCTGCCATCCTCCCAATGAAATTCTACGAGTCTTTGCCAAATGACTAGAAACTAGAATAATATTCATTTTTTCCCCTTATTGTGTATGCCCAAGCCCATGACGCAGCAACTCAAATCGCTGTTGAGCAATGCTCAGGAACTGCAGCCGCTGATAGTCAAGGCGCAAACACTGACGGTTTTGCAGAGCCATTTAATCGCCGTAGCTCAACCTCATCTTGCGCTATCCGCCCAAGTACAAGTGCTGGGCCTGCATCTAGGCACGCTCAGCATCGCTGCGGTCAATGCCACTATCGCAGCCAAACTACGCCAACTTGCCCCGGAAATGGTGGCCAAATTGCAGCATAGGGGCTGTGAGGTTAGCGGAATCCGGGTAAAGGTGCAAGTCTCTTTCGACCGAGGGCAACGTAATCTCCCCCCCCGAAAACTCAGCAAAACAGCCCAAAAAGCACTTAATGACCTCAGTCATGGCCTCGATAATTCACCGCTTAAAAGCGCGCTGGAAAGAATGGCGAGAAACTTGCACTAGAGCAATATTCGCCAACCCACCAAAACGTAGCGTTCCAAGACGAACAGCAAGGCTACAACCAATAGCATGAGTCCAGTAAAGCGCAAGGTCTGCATGGCAAATCTAAGATAGCGGTTATCGCGCGTAAGCAAATACAGCCCTCCGCTCAACACAAGCAACAGAATGACGATTACTATCAACAAACGAATGACGATCATTGTCTGACACCCTGTATCAATCTGCCAACCTTTCTAAATTCCCTTGTCCTTACAGTTTAGGTACCCCGACGACGATCGGGGTCTACCGCCCATTACTTGAGTATTTGAAACAGATTGCTGAAATCATCTGTCCAGGTTTTCATTCCCTGAATCGGTTTGATCGCAACGCTCTTCCTAACAACTTCCGGATCTGTCAGAAATTCCCTGTTGCGGGTGACGATTACCCAATCGCTGTGGGAAGCGTATGGATTATCATCAGACCGATCCGCAACCAGCACGGCTTCATAACCTACTTCATCAGCAAGTTGCCTAATTACCGGCGCAAGGTTCAAATAACGACTGGTAACATGGAAAGCCACCGCACCATCTGGTTTGATATTGTTCAGATATAAAGCAAGTGCTTGACGCGTAACCAGATGAACAGGGACTGCATCTCCTGAAAACGCATCGACGGCCAGCACGTCAAATTGCTGGGGGCGTTCACGTTCAAGGACCAGGCGCGCATCCCCCAGCGCAATCTGGATCTGAGCTGGATTATCATTGAGATAGTAGAAGTAGTTGCTGGCTATCTCAATGACTTTCGGGTTTATCTCGTAGAATTTGTATAAATCCCCTTGTTTGCCGTATGCAGCTATTGTACCCACACCCATGCCGATTCCTCCGACACGTCGCTGCTGATCCTGATGTATATGGGATAGTGCCAGTCCGATTCCCGAGCTCTCAGTATAATAACTTGTAGTGACGCGACGGTAAGGAGCATAAATATACTCTTTGCCGTGAACGATAGTGCCATGCAATAAGAAGCGGTGGGTATCCGGGCTGGTTTCGCTGTTCCCCAACTGTTTTACACTCAGACGGCCATAAAAATTCCGGTCAGAATGGATTGTGCCGCCTTCTTTAAGCAACCAATTGTAATCGTACGCAAAATACATCACTGCAATCAGGCTCACCAGTGCAGCCAACGGTGCCACAGCGTAAGCAAACCGCTGGCCAATATTTGAAAAATATCGAATGGTCAGCAACAGAGCCATTAGGGCCAGCGCTCCCAAACCTAGCGGCAATTCCCAATACGCATTGAAAATGCTCGGTGCGAGCAGACCGACGAACATTCCACCGATCGCACCCCCCAGCGAAAGTGTCAGATAAAAGCGTGTCAAATAATGCGTTTGCGGCTTCGCCGCTGCGAGTTCACCATGACAGAACATGCATACCACGAACAATCCTGCACAATAGAGTGGAATTGCTATGTCGATTTCAAGAAAACCATATTTGGCAGTGATTCCCCACGCCATCAAGCAGATGAAGATGAGCGTCGGCAATATCCAGTATTTGCGCACGTAGAAGCCCCGCCCGCCACGGCCTTCAAAGCACAGAACGAACGTAATCAAATAGAGCGTTAGCGGTAGCACCCACATAAACGGAATTGATGCCACGTTTTGAGTGATGTGATTGGTCACCGCAAGCAGCATCAGCGATGCGAGCGCCGATAGTACAAACCAGAGTAAATAGTCCTTTTCCTTGGGAACGTCGGATTCCACAAGGGTTGCCGGATGTTGAGACGGCAACGCGTCGAACAAAGGTTTTGGCGCTTCTTCCGGATCTGCTTTGGTACTATCAGTCAGGCGTCTCGCGCGCCAAGCGCTACCAATACAAAGCAGTGCAAATACTACATAGCCTGCACTCCAGCTGATCGCCTGGGTATGAGTTGTCACCCACATTTCGATGGCAAACGGATAGGCAAGCAATCCCAGTATTGCGCCCAAATTTGAAAGCGCGAAAAAACGGTATACACGCACCGCCGTCTTCGGATCGGTATGCTCGCGAGCGAACCAAGACTGTATCAACGGCGCGGTGGTGGACAACATAAAATACGGCAAACCTATGGTGACCACCAATAGTCCCAAGATACGCCATACAGGCTCTTCGTTTCCAACCGGTTTCCAGCCAGCCGCAGCTACAATCGGCAGCATGACAAGACTGCCCAGCAGCAGCACGATATGGATAGTGCTTTGTGTTCTGTGCTTCAGCCTCCGGTTGGAAAAATCAGAGTAAGCGTAACCGCCAAGCAAGGCCAGTTGGAAAAAAACCAGACACGTAGTCCAAACTGCTGCGCTACCTCCAAACCAGGGCAGGATCTGTTTTGCAATAATGGGTTGCACCAAAAACAGCAGGAAACTTGATACGAGGATTGTGGCAGCGTAAAGGATCATTATGAACTATGGATTAAGTTGGGAGATGTGATCTCAGGAAACATGCTGGCTAGGTTACATTGTTGGTTAAACCATGATGCTCCACCTAATCAGCTCCAGCTAGAAATACAGCTCAGATAAATATTAATCATACCGACTGTAATTGAAGCTTCAGGAATGCCGGGGCATCTTCGACGCTATCGAAAGTAACGAATTCCCACGCCTCTTCATCAGCAAGCAGCTCTCGAAGCAGAGCATTATTCATCGCGTGTCCGGACTTATAACCGGAAAACGCACCAATCAATGGATATCCCAACAGATAAAGATCACCAATCGCATCGAGGACCTTGTGCTTTACAAACTCATCCTCAAAACGCAGTCCATCCGCATTCAGCACACGGTAATCGTCCATAACGATTGCATTGTCTAGGCTCCCGCCCAATGCGAGGCCTTGGGCACGCATGTTTTCCACGTCCTGCATAAAACCGAAAGTACGTGCCCTGCTGATATCGTGAACATATGAATGCTCGCCGAGATCCACCGTTACATGCTGCTTGGTATTTGCAAACACAGGATGGGTAAAATTGATTGTAAAGGTAAGTTTATAGCCGTTATAGGGTTCAAAGCGCACCCATTTGTCTCCCTGCGTAACCTCTACTGGCTTTTTTATGCGGATGAATTTTTTGGCGGCTGATTGTTCCGCGATACCGGCAGATTGCAGCAGGAATACAAATGTACCCGCGCTGCCATCCATGATAGGCACTTCGGGACTGTCAAGGTCAACAAAGGCGTTGTCTATGCCTAATCCTGCTAGCGCAGACATCAGATGCTCGATGGTCGCGACACGAGCCCCATTCTGAACCATGCAGGTGGACAACCGTGTATCGTGAACCAGTTCTGCCCGTGCACGGATCTGCTCGACGGGTTTCACGTCCACGCGGCAAAACATTATGCCGGTGTTAACTGGTGCAGGACGCAAGCCGAGCGTGACCTTTTCGCCACTATGCAATCCAACTCCCGTTACACTAACAGAATTCTTCAATGTTCGTTGCTTGACCATCGCTGCTTTAATTACCGAAATCATAATGTTATCTTACCATAGCTTGGTACAGCAACGATGAACCAGGTTCCAGAAGTGAATCAAAATCAACGTCAACGCTCTCATTTCTGTAAGCACATTACTTATATTCTGTCATCAATCCGCTTGTTTACGGAGAAATGAAGGGATATCCAAGGTATCCATCCCGGATTTTTCCATTGCATCAACAGCTGCCCTGCGTCCGCTCCGAATAAAGGCTGGCGTATCCAGTTCAGGATAATTGACGCCTGCATTTGCAATCGGCTCATCGTGAGTACCGGTTCTTTGATAATCCTGATTCTGATAGACGATTTCAGGTTTGGGTTGCTTGCGTGCCTGTGGCGAACCCAAGCCGGTGGCCACGACGGTCACTCGCAATTCGTCGCCCATTGTTTCATCGAAAACCGAGCCGACGATCACAGTCGCTTCCTCAGCGGCAAACTGAACTGACTCCATCACGTCATCAATCTCTTTCAATTTGAGTTGGCTAGAGGAAGTGATATTCACCAGTACACCTCGTGCACCGGTCATATCCACATCCTCCAACAACGGGCTTGCGATTGCTCTTTCTGCTGCAACACGTGCGCGATCCGCCCCTGTAGCAACTGCCGATCCCATCATTGCCATGCCATTCTCGGACATGACGGTACGTACGTCGGCAAAGTCCACATTGATGAGGCCAGGAACATTGATTACCTCGGCAATGCCCGCCACCGCGCCTTGTAGCACCCCATTGGCAGCCTTGAAGGCTTCCGGAACAGTCACATCATTACCCAGAACCTCCATCAATTTCGAATTTGGCACGATGATCAGTGAATCGACGTACTCATGCAGTGTCTCGATTCCGGCTTTGGCATAACGCATCCGGTTTCCTTCATATGTGAATGGTTTCGTGACTACTGCCACCGTCAAGATGTCCATCTCTTTGGCTATTTGAGCAACAATGGGTGCAGCTCCTGTTCCAGTGCCACCCCCCATTCCTGCGGTGATGAAGACCATATGTGCTCCACTGATCATCTCCTTGATACGGTCTCTATCCTCTTCTGCTGCTGCCTGACCGACCGATGGTTTGGCACCCGCACCCAGTCCTTTTGTGATAGCCGCACCAATCTGAAGCTGCGTACGCGCCTTGCTCCGTTTGAGCGCTTGCGCATCTGTATTGATCACGATGAACTCCACCCCTTGAACACCTTGGTCGATCATGTGATCAACTGCATTCCCTCCGCAACCACCGATACCTACCACCTTGATTACCGCATCCTGAGTTTGTGTTTCCATTATTTCAAACATCGCCGTCTCCTTTTCGTAATTTCAAAATCAGCCCTGAATCCAACTCGCAAATATCAAAAATTTCCCTGAAACCAGTTTTTCATTCTTGCCAACACATCACCAAATGAATTCGATTGCATTCGTGTTTCTTCCTCTCGGTAATGGTGTTCCAGACCGTACAATAACAATCCAACCCCAGTTGCCATACGCGGTGTTTTCACGACATCTGACAATCCACCGACATATTTCGGGACACCCAGCCGAACAGGCAGATGGAATATTTCCTCGCCTAACTCGACCATGCCTTGCATTGCGCTGCTGCCACCGGTAATCACGATTCCCGACGAAAGTAATTCTTCGAAACCGCTGCGGCGTAGCTCTTGCTGCACGAGCGAATACAATTCCTCGACGCGCGGCTCAATCACCTCGGCAAGCGTTTGGCGCGACAGCATCCGCGGTCCCCTTTCACCCACGCCGGGCACCTCGAGAGAACCGCTATCCGCCAGTTGCCGCAAAGCACAGCCATGCTTGATCTTGATGTCCTCGGCATCCTGCGTTGGAGTACGCAACGCCATTGCGATATCATTGGTGATCTGGTCGCCAGCGATCGGTATAACTGCGGTATGCCTTATCGCTCCGCCAGTAAAGACAGCGATATCTGTGGTTCCGCCGCCAATGTCGACGAGGCACACGCCCAATTCCTTTTCATCATCCTCAAGCACAGCTTTGCTAGAAGCCAGAGGCTGAAGAATCAGCTCGTTGACTTCCAGTCCACAACGATGGATACATTTCATGATGTTCTGCACGGCTGATACGGCACCGCTGACGATGTGCACTTCTACGTCAAGACGCATCCCGCTCATTCCTAACGGTTTCTTTATGCCATCCTGGCCGTCTATACTGAATTCTTGCTCGAGGATGTGCAGGATCTGTTGATCGCTCGGTAGGCTTATTGAGCTGGCAGTCTCGACAACCCTTTCGATATCGGCATGCACCACTTCCTTTTCCTTGATCTTAACCATGCCGCGCGAATTGATGCTTCGAATATGGCTCCCGGCGATACCCGTATAGACTTCGCGAATCTTGCAATCAGCCATCAACTCGGCTTCTTCCAGGGCGCGCTGGATTGACCCCACGGTTGCCTCGATATTTACCACCATGCCCTTCTTCATTCCAGACGACTCATGCATCCCCATGCCGATCACTTCCAGCATGCTATCTGGCTTGATCTCGCCGACGATAACCACGATTTTTGAAGTTCCGATGTCAAGTCCGACTACCAGATTTTTTGTTTCCCTGTTTCTACTCATTACCTGCGCTCCTTGTCAGAAGGCTTGGGACATAAGACAAGACATACATTCTTGATAATCAATTCCATATCCTCTGATCTACCCTTTAACAGTTGCAACACGCTTGACGGAAAATCCGTTGCGATAACGCAAATCCACATATGACACCTTTCTATCTGCACCCTGCACTTCGCCCCCAGCCTGAAGGCTGTATGGATATACAGCCACAAATCTCGCCAACCGCCGTAGCACATCATCGCGTCCAAGTTCCAGCAGCATTCCGTTGCTCAGGCGTAATTGCCAGGCATGGCGAGGAGACAGGGCCAACTGGATTGCATGCAACTCAAGAGCTTCAAGTTGCTGGCTGAACTCTACATAGCGCTGCGTCACCTCGGCAGAAGAACCTTCCGGACCTATGAAACTCGGTAATACCAGCTTGGCATCCGCCACAAAGATCTCCCCCTGACGATTCACCAATCCGATATTGTTCCATCGCGCCAATACCTGATGCTCTTCAAGTTGCACGGTTAATTGACCAGGAAACCCGCGACGGATGCTGACTCTGCGCACCCACGGCAACTGCTCCAAGGAGCGTCTCAAGTGATCAATATCCACAGTGACAAGATTGCCCTTTGTCTCGGTACGCAATATTTGCAGCACCTGTTCAGGTGAAACGTTTTGTGGAGCTGCGTTCAAGCTTACGCTGCGCAATGGGAACGTCCCCGGCAGATTCAACAGGTAAATTCCAGCGCCAATCACTACAGCGATTGCACAAAAGGCCAACAGAGTGTCTGCAATATTGCGTAACAAGACATCGTTATCCCACATGTGCAAGCTCCAGAACGCGCAGCACAAGCTGTTCAAAACTCATCCCAGACTGGCGAGCAGCCATAGGTACGAGACTGTGATCGGTCATTCCGGGAGAGGTGTTCGCCTCAAGCAAAAAAAGGGTTCCTGCCTCGTCCATCAGAAAATCGATTCGACCCCAACCCTGTCCCCCAATCAAAGCGAAGGATCGCTTAGCCAGCCGTTGCATTTCGGTCTCTTGAGCAACACTTAATCCGCTAGGACACAGATAGCGCGTTTTGTTGCTAAGGTATTTCGCCTCATAGTCATAAAACTCATTTGCCGGTTCGATTTTGATCACCGGCAACGCCTGCTCACCAAGGATTGCAACAGTATATTCGCCGCCACCGACATAGCTTTCAGCAAGTACCAGTTTGTCGTGTATATATGCCGCTCGATACGCGCCAGGCAATTCATCAAGAGTTTTTACTTTGCTGATACCCACGCTTGAACCTTCATTGGCAGGTTTTACGAACAGCGGCAATCCCAACTGTTGAGCAACAGCATTCCAATTACTGTCCTGATCGAGCAAAACGTAATCAGGCACTGGCAGTTTCGCCGCTTGCCACACCAGCTTGGTGCGCCACTTATCCATACCGAGCGCGGAAGCAAGCACACCGCTGCCGGTGTAAGGGACACCTAATAACTCAAGCGCTCCTTGCACCGTACCGTCCTCACCAAATCGTCCATGCAGCGCAATGAAGGCGCGATCAAATCCATCATCGACAAGCAACTGAAGATTTTTTTCAGCAGGATCGAATGAATGTGCATCGACGCCACTGCGTTGCAATGCAGCCAGAACTGCAGCACCACTCTTTAGTGACACTTCGCGTTCAGCAGAGCGTCCGCCTAGCAACACCGCTACCTTTCCGAAGGATGCGGGATTTTTGCTTGAAGCTTGCGGATCTGTCGTTTGAATAGCCATCTCTTTCAATCAGTAGATTGTTTAAGCTCGCCAATAATGCGCACTTCACATTGCAATCTCACGCCGGTGCGCTGCTCTACCTCGCTCTGAACCTCATTTATCAATTGTTCAATATCTGCTGCACTGGCATTGCCCACATTCACAATAAAATTGGCATGTTTTTCGGATACTTGCGCTGCGCCTAAGCGCTTTCCTTTCAATCCGCAAAGTTCGATCAGCCTTGCTGCATGGTCTCCAGGAGGATTTCGGAATACCGAGCCAGCATTTGGTAAATTCAAAGGTTGACTGGCAATGCGCTTGCTCAACAATTCCTTAATCCCATTTCGCGCGAGTGAACCTTCCCCGCGGCTAAATAATAGCCAGGCGGCGACAAACCATTCCTCACTACCTTCGTGCAACACAACGTGGCGATAGCCGATCTCATAATCTGCTGCAGGCCGCACATGCACTTTCCCTTGACGGTTAACTGTCATTACTCTCAGCACCTTTCCCCAAGTCTCGCTGCCATAGCAACCAGCATTCATCGCCAACATCCCGCCAATCGTTCCAGGAATTCCAGCAAAGAACTCCGCTCCGCTTAAATCGTGCGACGCCGCAAATCGAGCCAATTTCGCGCCTGGCACACCGGCTTCCACATAAACACTGCCATCCTTTTCAAGGCGTAAATGGTTCAATGCGCTATGCATCAACAATACCGTCCCGCGTAATCCACCATCGCGAACCAGCAGATTGCTCCCTAATCCGACTGCATACAGTGGCTCGTCTACAGGCATGCTGCGCAAAAACACCAGTAGGTCTTCCAGGTCAGCCGGTTTGTACATACGTTCCGCTACCCCGCCAGCACGCCAACTGGTATGTTTGCGCATATCGACCTGGACGCGCATCGTGCCGCGCAGCGTCGAATTGGCTAGATGGTTAAACTCAGCCATATTCATGACTCACCCAAACGCTGCGCTTGCATGGCAGGGACTTTCCCGGTCGGATCCCCTTCGCTTCTTCCCATCAATGAGTTGGGTAGATTACCTATTGATCCAGCGCCCATGGTGACGACCACGTCGCCATCCAGAGCCATTTGCATGATTGCTTTTTGCATGTCAGAGAAATGTTCGATGAAAACCGCTTCGCTCTGACCAGCGACTCGCAAGGCATGCATCAGCGCGCGACCATCAGCCGCAACGATAGGTTGCTCACCAGCTGCATAAACTTCAGTCAGCACCAGAACATCAACACTGCACAATACTTTTACAAAGTCTTCGAACAAGTCGCGGGTGCGCGTATAACGATGTGGCTGAAACGCCAACACCAGACGCCTTTCAGGAAACGCACCGCGAACTGCTTCAAGTGTGGCTGCCATTTCAGCCGGATGGTGTCCGTAATCATCGATCAGTGTGAAGCTACCGCCATCAGTCAGTCGCACATCGCCGTAATTTTGAAAACGTCTCCCTACGCCTTCAAATTCTTCCAGCGCAGCGATGATCGCATTGCTCGGCACCCCTACCTCCAATGCAACAGCAACTGCCGCCAGGGCATTTAGCACGTTGTGCATCCCGGCAAGATTAAGAGTGATGTCCAAGTCCTTCGGTATGCCGTTCTGCCTGCATTGCGCAGTAAAGCTCATCTGACCGCCCTTGTGTCGAACATTGACAGCTCTGATCTGGGCGTCCTCACTGAAACCGTAAGTTGTCACTGGCTTGCTGATGCGCGGCAGGATTTCTCTCACATTGGCATCGTCCACACACAACATCACCCTCCCATAGAAGGGCAGATGCTCGACAAAATCCACGAAAGCCTGCTTGAGTCTGGCAAAATCATGGCCGTAAGTTTCCATATGATCAGCATCAATGTTTGTGATCACTGCGAGTATTGGTTGCAAGTGCAGGAACGATGCATCCGACTCGTCAGCCTCCACTACGATAAATTCTCCTGTACCGAGCTTGGCATTCGTACCACTGCTGTTTAGCTTGCCACCGATGACAAATGTCGGGTCAAAGCCACCTTTGGCCAGCACACTGGCGGTCAGGGATGTCGTTGTTGTCTTTCCGTGGGTTCCAGCAACCGCAATACCCTGACGCAATCGCATCAATTCGGCCAGCATCATCGCTCGCGGTACAACAGGAATATGACGTGTACGTGCAGCCTGAACTTCAGGGTTGTCCTCCTTGACAGCGGTAGAAACTACGACAGCGTCCGCATTGGTCAGATTCTGCTCGGCATGCCCTAGATACAAAGTCGCACCCAGTTTCTTTAGACGCTTGGTAGCAGCATTCGACGCGATGTCGGAACCACTTACCTGAAAACCGAGGTTAAGCAGCACTTCAGCGATTCCGTTCATTCCTGAACCACCGATACCTACGAAATGAATATGTTTGACCTTGTGTTTCATGATCCTGCCAATTCCGAGCAGATTTCGGAGACTTTCATCGTGGCATCAGGCTTGGCAACGCTACGTGCTTGAAGCGCCATTGCTAGTAATTTTTCCTTTCCATGCTCACCATCTAGCAAATCCCGCAGAATCTGAGCAAGTTTTTCAGCGCTCAGATCGCTCTGCGGCAGCAATCGTGCCGCACCCCGTTCACTCAAGAAACGTGCGTTGTATGTCTGGTGATCGTCCACCGCGAACGGGAACGGGATCAATATGCTCGCAACCCCAGCTGCAGCAATTTCCGCTACAGTCAGTGCGCCGGCGCGACATATCACCAGGTCGGCTTTGCCGTATTGCTTCGCCATTTCATCTATGAACGGCTTGATGTCGGCTTGCACACCGGCTTGCCGATAAGATTGCGTAACCGCTGCAAAATGCTGCTTCCCGGTTTGATGAACCACATTTAGCTGAACAGCTTCCGACAGTCCCCGCGATGATTCGTCTACACCCTTGCGCAGTAACGCGAGTGCCAGCGGAACAATTTCATTAAGCGCTTTTGCTCCCAGACTGCCGCCCAGCACCAGGACATTCGACCTGCCTGCGTGCGCTGCATATCTTTGCTTGGGTTCGGGTAATGCGGCGATGTCACTGCGTACCGGATTGCCGCACCATATCGCCCTTGGCAAAACTTCAGGGAAGCCGCTCAATATCCTTTGGGAAAATCGCGCCAGGGCCTTATTGCTCAATCCTGCTATGGAATTTTGCTCGTGGATCACCAGCGGACGACGTAGCATTGCAGCCATCATTCCGCCAGGAAAAGTGATATAGCCACCCATCCCCAGAACCACATCGGGCCGATGGCGGAGTATTGCGGCAGCACTTTGCCACAGGGCTACCAACAGGTTGACAGGCAACATCAGCTTACGAATAACACCTTTGCCGCGCAGACCGGAAAAACGCACCCAGGCCATTTCGTAACCATGTTTTGGTATCAACTCGGCTTCCATACTATGTGGCGCACCTAGCCAGGTCACCCGCCAACCTCTAGCTCGCAGGCAGTCTGCCACAGCGAGTGCGGGGAAAATGTGTCCGCCTGTACCGCCCGCCATAATCAATATCGACCTAGACATGTCTAGTTTCCATATCTTGTCCATTTTCGTGGGAGATGGATGTGTTCGATGCATGTGTTAGTTCATAAACAAATATGAATCTACCAGCAGCGCACTTAGTTATAATCATGGGGTGGCTCATACCGACTGACCCCTTGCGATTCGCCGATTCTCATAATCCACCCTCAGCAACAAAGCCGCTGCAGCACAATTCACGAGCATGCCACTTCCTCCAAAGCTCAAAAATGGCAAAGTTAGCCCCTTGGTCGGTAACACTCCCATGTTCACACCTATATTGATCATTGCCTGGGCCCCGATCCATACACCTATGCCTTGTGCTACCAAAGCTGAAAAATTCCGATCAAGATAGGCTGCCTGACGGCCGATCTGAAGCGCACGTACTACCAGAAGTGCGAATAACATGATCACTGCAGTTACCCCGACCAATCCTAATTCTTCAGCAATTACCGCCATTAGGAAGTCAGTGTGAGCTTCCGGAAGGTAGAACAACTTTTCCACGCTGCCACCCAACCCCACACCAAGCCATTCCCCTCGACCAAAGGCGATCAGCGCGTGGCTCAATTGATAGCCTTTACCAAAGGGATCAGCCCATGGGTCCATGAAACCTATGACACGCTGCATTCGGTAGGGCGCATATATCGTCATTGCAGCGAAAAGCAACGGCAAAGAAACAATCAAGCCTGCGAAGACCGCAAGATTGAAACCTCCCAGCCACAAAGTTGCCAGTGCAATCGCGCAAATTACCACCAAAGCGCCCATATCCGGTTCCAGCAACAATAGGGTTCCAATCAATGCCATCACTATTAGCATCGGCACGAAGGCCTTGAAGAACAGATGTTTGATTTTTGCCTTGCGCACCGTGTAATCGGCGGCATACAGGACCGCGAACAGTTTCATCAGCTCTGAAGGTTGAAGGTTGATGATGAACAACGGCAACCAACGGCGACTATGATTTACCTCTCGCCCGATACCCGGAATGAGCACTAACACCAGCAATGCCACGCCGAACAGAAACAGGAAGGGAGCGTAGCGTTGCCAGTTTTGGACCGGCACCTGGAATATGAACAAGCCGGCAATCAATCCGATTGTTATGTTCATTCCATGTCGGAGCAAATAGAAGGAAGGCTGATATCCAGTGAATTTATTCGCCTCTGCAGTAGCTATCGAAGAGGAATACACCATCACCAGGCCAAGCGTGAGAAGACCTATCAAAACCCAGATCAGTAATTCGTCAAATTGTGCATGGGAAGGCCGCATGCGTGACTTGACAGCGGAGGGGTAAGAATTGAATCCGCGGGCAGTCGCTTTTTTGGACAAATCATCTTTGCGTCTTTTCGACAGCAGTTTGCCCAGCTTGATTGAGTTAGTTGAACGGGCTAATGAGACCACGATTTCTCCTTGGTCATCCTTTGCACTGCCTCTACAAACACCTCTGCACGATGTTCGTAATTACGGAACATATCAAAACTTGCACAGGCAGGAGACAACAATACTGCATCTCCACTTTGAGCCAATCTAGAAGCGAGCTGCACGGCATCGCTCATATCCACTGCATGAAGCACATCCACACCTGAACCATTAAGTGCTGATGCAATCAGCGGTGCATCACGCCCAATCAATACCACTGCGCGTGCGTTTTGTGAGACTGCCGGATTAAGTGGCGTAAAATCCTGTCCCTTTCCTTCACCTCCGGCAATCAAAACAGACTTGCATCCCAATCCCTGAAGGGCTGCGATGGTCGCACCTACATTTGTACCCTTGGAATCATCGTAATACGAGATGCCTTCGATTTCAGCCACGCGTTCGACGCGATGCGGCAACCCCTTGAAGCTTCGCAATGCATCAATCAGTACAGGCATAGGAAAATCTATAGCCCGACTCAAGGCCAATGCAGCAAGTGCATTAGCCACATTATGCATGCCGACCAACTGCAACTCGCTGGCTTTAAGCAATCGCTGCCTGCCTTGCACCAACCAGATCTCTCCATCAGCGCGCTCGATGCCGAAATCATTCTCTGACTCAGGTAAACTCAATCCGAATGTAATGATCTTGCAATCATTTCTCGCCATGTTCATGCTGCGATCATCATCACGGTTCAAGACCTGCACGCTGCAACCGGAAAATATTCTTGCCTTGGCAGCAATATATTCATCCATATCAGCATATCGATCGAGATGATCTTCACTTATGTTCAATACTGTTGCGGCATCTGCGTTTAGACTGTTGGTGGTTTCTAGCTGAAAGCTGGATAGCTCCAGGACCCAAACCTCAGGCTGGTTGACGCCACGCTCTAACACAACGTCCAGTACGGCAGGTGAGATGTTTCCTGCAGCTACTGCATCCTTTCCTGCTGCCTTGCACAGATGCTCCACCATACTGGTGACTGTGGTTTTGCCGTTCGCTCCTGTTATGGCGAGAATGTGTGGGCGGTTATCCTTCGGTAAGGATTGCGCAAACAACTCGACATCTCCAACCACTTCGATACCTCGGGCGACAGCTTTTGCCACTGCCGGATCACGCAATGGAACCCCTGGGCTTATTGCGATCAGCTCAATGCCTTCAAACAGTGCATCGTTAAAATTCCCGCAATAGATTTGTTCTGATGCGACATACTGCCCAATCTCGGAAAGGCCTGGCGGCTCGATTCGAGTATCTGCAACCCTCAATTGGGCTCTTTGAGCACTGAGCCAGCGCACCATGGACAACCCGGTTTCACCAAGTCCCAGCACCAGCACGGATTTGCCATTATGGGGGGGCTTGCCAACATGAACTTCAACAGGCCCGGCAATATCCTTTGGTGTCGCCAATTCTTTCGATGAACTCATATAGTCCTCCCCGTCGCCCGCGTTATTTGCTTTCTCACTTGTCCCAAAACGATTACCTCAACTTGAGGGTCGCCAGACCCAGCAATACCAGCAATATCGTAATGATCCAGAAGCGCACGACCACCTGCGTCTCTTTCCAACCTTTCAATTCATAATGGTGATGCAGCGGCGCCATTCGAAATACTCGCTTCCCTGTCAACTTGAACGAGGCAACCTGGATCATCACCGAAACAGCTTCGACAACGAACACTCCACCCATGATGAACAGCACCAATTCCTGACGCACAATAACTGCCACCGTACCTAGTGCCGCTCCAAGTGCAAGCGCACCAACGTCGCCCATGAATACCTCTGCGGGATATGCGTTGAACCACAAAAAGGCAAGTCCAGCACCAGAGATAGCACCACAAAAGACAGCCAGTTCGCCCGCGCCGGGTATATATGGCACACCGAGATATTTTGAAAAGACAGCATTTCCTGCCACGTAAGCAAACAATGCCAGTGCACCACTCACCAGCACAGTAGGCATAATCGCCAAGCCGTCCAAGCCATCGGTCAAGTTCACTGCATTGCTGGTTCCGACAATTACAAAATATGTCAGCACGATAAATGACAAAGCAGAAAGGGGAAATATGAGGAATTTAAAAAAGGGGACAATAAGTTCGGTGTGAGCAGGAAGACTGGCGCTACTCCACAAATAGATGCCGATGGCCAGTGCAATGATAGACTGCCATAACATTTTGGCTTTTGCAGAAAGCCCTTTGGGATTGCGATACACGACCTTACGGAAATCATCCACCCAACCGATCACTCCAAATCCCATCGTGGCGAGCAAAACCACCCATACATATTGATTGTGCAAATCACCCCACAAAAAGGTAGTAATAGCGATTGAGATCAGAATTAGCGCACCACCCATGGTGGGTGTTCCGGCTTTAACCAGATGCGTCTGAGGACCATCACTTCGCACCGACTGTCCGATCTTGTAGGCGGTCAACTTTCGGATCATTCTTGGTCCGACCAGAAAGGATATTCCCAACGCCGTCATAGCAGAAAGTACGGTCCGCAGTGTGATGTAATTGAATACACTGAAGAACCTTATATCCTGAGAAAGCCATTGCGCGATGGCTAGGAGCATGGTTCCTCCTGCATACGTCGTGGATCGCTAATTTCTCCGGCTTCCAGGAATTTCACAACACGCTCCATCTTCATGAATCGCGAGCCCTTCACCAGCACGGTGGTATTCACGTCCAATTCCTTTTCCAGCACTTTCTCCAAGTCACCTACACTTTCAAAGTGACATGCTCCGCTGCCGAATTCCCTTGTCGTATTGGCGCTTAATTCACCCAGAGTAAAAAGCTCATCGATGCCGGCATCGCGCGCCTCCTTTCCCATCCTTGCATGGAAAAATGCCGCCTTCTCACCCAGTTCACCCATGTCACCAAGCACGAGTATTTTTTTGCCTTTCGTTCTTGAAAGCACATCGATCGCGGCACTCAAGGAAGCTGGGTTGGCATTGTATGTATCATCAATCAATGCCGCTCCATGCCTTGCAGACTTGCGCTGCATACGTCCGGCAACACCACCGAATCTTTCCAACCCTGCAACGATTGTTTCCAAAGGAATATTCAATCCGATTGCTGCAGCGGTCGCTGCCAGTGCATTACATGCATTGTGTTCACCTGGCACTTGCAAATCAGCGGTGAAATTCCCTTGTGGAGTCTGCACCTCTATCCGCAATCCGAATCCCTTTTGATGCCACATGCCCGAAACGTCTGCTTGCTGGTTCAATCCGAACTCGAGCATCGGATGAGCACCAACAAGAGTTCTCCACAACGGCGCTGACTGGTCATCAGCATTGATGATGGCCATACCATTTGGCCTCAGACCGGAAAATATTTCCCCTTTTGCCCTTGCCACTGCCTCTACTGAACCCAATCCTTCCAAGTGAGCGGTACTGGCGTTATTCACAAGTGCCATATCCGGGCAGGCAATGCGTGACAGATAATCGATCTCTCCGGGATGGTTCATACCCATTTCGACAACGGCATAGCGATGCTGCCTGCCCATTTTCAGCAAGGTCAGCGGCATACCGATATCATTGTTTAGATTCCCTGTTGTAGACAGAACCGCTGCTTCGTTTCCAGCAGCTTCTCGCAATATAGACGAAAGCATTTCCTTCACGGTGGTCTTGCCGTTACTGCCAGTTATCGCAACCAGAGGAATTTTGAATTGCTTACGCCAATAGGCTGCGAGCTGACCCAATGCAAGTCGGGTATCTTTTACAACCAGTAGCGGGATCCCTTCACCAAACTGCGTTTTGCCAGAAGTCGACTGTTGCGCTTCGATCTTTTTTGAATTCACCATTGCCGCGGCTGCGCCGTTCCCTGCCGCTTGCGCGATAAACTCAAAACCGTCAAAGTGTTCACCCCGCAATGCGATGAACAAATCGCCGTGCATAAGTTTTCGGCTGTCACTGGACACGGCAGCAAATTGAACATCACTGCCTACCATCTGGCCATCCAGAACTTTTGCTGCCTGTGACAGCTGCATCATGCACCCACCTCTGGCTGGCTTAGTTGTAGGGCCTGTTCCGCCACTTGTGCATCGCTGAAAGGATGCTTTACTCCTTTGATCTCCTGATATATCTCGTGACCTTTGCCCGCTATCAGCACTGTATCGATTTTCTGCGCACAACTGATTGCATGTTGTATCGCTTCTGAACGTTCGATGATGATCTCGTGATTATTGCTACTCATCCCGCCTACGATTTCCGCGATTATTCCTTGGGGATCTTCACTGCGAGGATTATCAGATGTAACGATGCACCAATCAGAAAATCGCTCTGCAACTTTGCCCATCATTGCGCGCTTGCCGCGATCGCGGTCCCCACCACAACCGAACACGCAAATTAACCTGCTGCCCTTTGGTACGCACGTTTCGCGCAGTGCCAACAGAACTTTTTCCAAGGCATCCGGTGTATGAGCATAGTCGACCACTACTGTCGATTGAAGAGCCGAACCGATACGCTGCATACGACCGGCAACAGCTTGTACGTTGGATAATGACTGTACCGCATCGCGCAAATCGACTCCGCTTACCAACAGTACCGCCAGCGCACCTAGCAGGTTGGCCGCATTGAATCGCCCGATCAACGAACTGTTCAAATGGGCCCCACCCCAACTAGTATGGGTATCCAGCCGCAGGCCCTGGCCATTCATTTCTACCAGGTGCCCATATACCATCCGTATCCCCAGATGCCCTGCGAGCTTCAGTGAGGCATCGCTCATCCCGTAACCAATAACCTCAACGGTTTCATCTTCGAGTTGCCCTGCCAGCTTCGCACCGAACTCGTCATCGAGATTCAGTACTGCATATTTCAACCGATCCCAAACGAATAATTTGCGCTTGCTCGCCGCATAGTTATCCATATCACCGTGATAATCGAGATGATCACGACTCAGATTGGTATGCAAAGCCACATCGAAGCAAACCCCATTGACCCTGCCCTGCGACAAAGCATGCGAGGAAACCTCCATCGCAACAGCATCAGCACCCTGATGCAGGTATTCTGCGAGCAAACTGTGAACACTGACAGCATCAGGCGTGGTATTTACACCAGCTTTCAGCTTTCCAGCGAACCCGTTACCCAATGTCCCAATCATTGCGCACTTCTTTGTACTTTCGCTCAAAGCTTGCGCCACCCAATGACATGTCGAGGTCTTGCCATTCGTACCTGTTACACCAACCATCCACAGCTTTTCCGAAGGCGAACCATATATCGCATCGGCCAACCAACCAGTCTTGTGACGCAAATCTGACACACCTAGATTTGGAATTTGCCAAGCATCGTTCCATACGAAATTTTGAGATTCCCAGATAATTGCATTCGCACCTCTATCTATGGCATCGCAAATGAACTGCCTTCCGTCCGCTTTCTCCCCAGGGCAGGCCACGAATGTATCTCCACGCTGTAACGCACGACTGTCAGTTACCAAACGTGTAATGGGCACTCTTAGACTGGCTAACTGCTCAAGGGGAAACATCACACCTCCTCCTTGATGATGTCAGCAGGAGGTACGATTACGTTATCCAGCGGTGCATCGTTCGGCACGTTAAGCGCATGCAATGCCGCTCCGGTAACTTTGCTGAAAACTGGTGCAGCTACCATTCCACCATAGTACTCATCGTTGCCCGGCTCATCTATCATAACCGCCACCACCAGGCGCGGATTCGATACCGGCGCAAACCCTACAAACGAAGCAACGTAACGGTTAACATATCTTCCGTCCTCTAGCTTATGCGCGGTACCAGTCTTTCCCGCCACGCGATATCCCGATATCTGTGCAAGAGGAGCAGTCCCCCCTGGTTGCGTCACCGTCTCGAGCATATTTACAATTGAATGCGTGGTCCGCTCAGAGAACACTTTCTTTCCCGTCACGGGTTCATTAAGTTTGAGCAAAGATATTGGCTTCAAATCCCCATTGCCGGCAAAGATGGTGTAGGCGCGCGCAAGCTGTAGCAGACTGACCGAGAGACCATGTCCATAGGACATAGTTGCCTGCTCGATAGGCCGCCAGGATTTTGGATCTCGTAATTTACCTGTCGCCTCGCCTGGAAAGTTGCTACCTGTCTGCTCACCAAACCCACTCTCAGAAAGACCTTGCCATAGCTCTTCAGGCTTCATCGACAAGGCAACTTTGGCAGCGCCTACATTGCTGGATCTTTGTATGATCTGTGATACTGTCATCATCGCAGCAGGATGCTGATCATGTATCTTCCTGTTGCTCACGGCAAACACACCGTTCTCAGTATTAATCAAGGTATTAGGGCGCACTTTCCCTGACTCAATCGCCGTTGCCACCGCGAATGGTTTCATCGTGGAACCCGGTTCGAACAGATCGGTTACCGCCCGATTACGAATACTATTGCTGTTTGTATTGTTGCGACTGTTGGGGTTGAAGCCAGGATAATTTGCTAGCGCAAGCACTTCACCACTACGAGCATCAAGAACGACTATCGAACCAGATTTAGCTCTATGCTCTATCACAGCATATTTCAATTCACGGTAGGCGAGATGTTGCAATTTGCTATCTACGCTCAGGAGGATATCGGCACCTGGCTTGGACACTTTAAGGCTACCAGCATCTTCGACAATACGACCTCGCCTGTCCTTGATGACACGCTGGCTACCCGCTTTTCCGGCGAGTTGCTCCTGCAAGGCGAGTTCCAACCCCTCTTGCCCATTGTCATCCTGCCCGGTAAAGCCCAATATTTGAGCAGCTTCCTCGCCCGCAGGATAATATCGACGATATTCGCGCTGCAACATTATCCCGGGGATATTAAGGCTCACAACTTTCTCTACCTGATCGGGAGGAAGCTGCCTTTTGAGATAGACAAAGTCACGTGACGTGTCGAAAAGACGACCCCTAACATCTTTCACGTCCATCCCGAGAATTTGCGCCAGTCTCCTTACTTGTTGCCGATCGGCTTCCACATCCGAAGGGCTTGCCCAAACAGACTCTACAGGCGTACTCACAGCCAATGGCTCACCATTGCGGTCCGAGATCATGCCACGGTGTGCACTGACTTCCATTACCCTGCTATATCTCGCATCGCCTTTTTTCTGCAGGAAGTCGTCATGTATGCCCTGCAGGTATACACCGCGACCGAGTAAGCCGGTGAAACCAGCCAGCATCAACATAAATAACAGGGTGGCGCGCCAACCCGGCAATATTGCCGTAACGTCTGCATGTGCGCTTGCCACGTGATTCATGGGTTATACCAATCCCCGTTAATTATCATTTCTTCAATCTCCATCGATACTTTCACTTCTCGTTCCCTTGATGTGCAAGCATTTCGATGGAATGAAGCAACGACTGATCAAGTTTTATGAATTGAATCTGTCCGCTATTCGGCAGTTGCATCTTCAATTGTTGAGTTGCAATTTTTTCAACACGCGCCGGGGTTGCCCAGGTACTTTGCTCCAGTTGCAATTGCCCCCACTCCACTTCCAATTGCTGCGCATATTCCTTTTCTTTCTGCAATTCGATATATAGTTTGCGAGCCTTGTGTTGTGATGTGACAACGCTTAGTCCACACACCACTACCGCCAATAGCAACAGCACATTCATCCCATTGCGGCTACGAAACATCGCTACGCTCCGCAACACGCATAACCGCGCTTCTTGCACGCGGATTGTCTTTCAGTTCTAAAACTCCGGAGCGAGTCGCCCTGCCGATCAACCTCAGCTTTCCCTGAGGTATCTCGCTGGCGCGAATCGGGACATTTCGCGGAAACTTGTCACCTTCTGCCATGTCGCGCATGAAGTGCTTCACGATCCTGTCTTCCAACGAATGAAAACTGATCACCACCAGGCGACCGCCGCTCTTGAGTAGGTTTACGCAGTTTGGGAGAACCCGCGTAAGCTCTTCGAGTTCCTGGTTGATATAAATCCGTATAGCCTGAAATGTGCGTGTCGCCGGGTTCTGCCCTGGCTCACGGGTCCGTACCGCTTTGCCAACCAGTTCGGCGAGTTGCCGCGTAGTATTGATGGGCTGAATTGTGCGCGCCGCAACAATCGATCTTGCAATCTGCTTAGCAAACCGTTCTTCGCCGTAATCATGTATTACCTCCCCAAGTAAATCCTCGTTCACCTCCGCCAGCCACTGCGCTGCGGTAGTTCCGCTGCTGACATCCATTCGCATATCCAGTGGTGCATCAAAGCGAAAACTAAAGCCACGCTCTGCCTCATCCAACTGAGGCGACGACACGCCCAAATCAAGCAATATGCCGTCCACCATTTCCACGCCCTGCATACGCAACACTTCCGCCAACTTTGCGAAGCTGCTGTGCACAATACAAAATCGACTATCCCGCCATTGACTGCCAACCGAGATTGCAGTCAGGTCCTTGTCAAGTGCAATTAATTTCCCGTTGCTGCCCAATTGCTCCAGGATAAGCTTGCTGTGACCGCCACGACCGAACGTGCAGTCCACATAGATGCCACCTGGTTTGATCGCTAGTGCATCAACAGCCTCATTCAACAGTACGGTGGCATGGGCAAAGCCCTCGCTCACAGAGAAAAGCCTTCAAGCTCTGGTGGTAACTCACCATTCATGAAAGACAGACTAGCCTCCTGTTGACCTTGCCATTTCGCCTCATCCCACAGTTCGAATTTGTTACCCTGACCAACCAGCATCACCCGCTTGTCCAGCAAGGCATAGTTTCGCAGTGCTGGTGAAATGAGCACGCGTCCTGCGCCATCCATCACCACATCTTCGGCATAGCCGACAAGGCGACGTTGCAATGCACGTATCTTTGGATTTAGAGAAGAAAGCTTAAGCAGCTTCTCGCGGATCGGTTGCCACTCTGGCTGGGGATATACCAGCAAGCATCCATCAGCATCGGCGGTCACAACCAGGCTACCCGCGCAATGCGCGAGCAACATGTCGCGATACCGTGCTGGTATAGCGAGCCTGCCCTTGCTATCAAGATTGAGTTGCGCCGCTCCCTGAAACATTCCCCTACCCCCACTATTTCCCACTTTTTACCACTTGCGCCCACTATATTTGATAAAAACACGGTGGTCAAGCGTTAAAAACATGGTTTTTCTTTACAGGACAATGAGTTAGCGCAGGAAGTTAAAGAAAAACAAATATACTTAAAAAATAAGAGATTAAGTAGATAAGCTAAAGTAAATTGTTATGACCGTTGAGGTTTAGCCAGGCATATTGAGCCGCAAAGCTATTGAAAGTAGCGCCGTAGCGATTGCCTTCAGGGAACAAGATGACTTGCGCTACATCATAAATGAGTCATGCCAATAAGCTAAACTGAAGGTGCGTATTGATGAGACATGCAGTCCTCAATAGTGGAAAACACGAAATTTCATAGCATGATCGAGTGTTTCCTGAAACGAGCAACGTATTTACAAGAAAATACTTGCACTAATGAATATGATATTTTTTTAATATTAATGATGACTATTGATTCATGTTGCCGTGCTAGATAGGATGTACCTCGAATCCAACTTGTTTAAAAGAATCGACCGCATGCAATCCGAATCAAATACAAACCATGGAACTACCCATGAATAAAACTGCGTTTGCTGCCTTGCTTTGCCTCTTCATTGCCATCCCCGCATACGCGGGAGATATGTATGCCGGCATCAAACTAGGAAGATCAAGGCACAGCATTCCAGCTGTAACCAATTCTCCTAAGGCAATCGGATTTATAGGTGGCTACAGACTTGATCCCGCATTTACAATCGAAGCTGGCTATATAGACTTGGGAAATTTTGGCGGCAACAAAGCGACTTCCGTGGATATCAGCGCGTTGTTCTTTTATCCAGGTAACGATCCATTCTCAATGTATGCAAAAATTAGCTACGCAGGAACAAAATGGCATGTACCAGGACAGACAGAACAAAACTCATCATTTACGCATGGCTTGGGTTTTCGATACATCTACAGTCCCTCGACGATTTTCAGACTTTCCTGGGATCGATACATGATAGGCAATCCGGATGTTGTCAATGTGGATGTGTATTACTTCGCAGGCTTATACAGTTTTTGATCTGCTCTCACCCAGACGCACCCTGGCCTATTTTTGGCCGTGAAACACACTGACAATGAAGATCTACTTGAATACTTCTAGCCACACTGAATTACCAAACTCAGGGAAATGATCATGAAAAAAATTTTTATGGCTGCTCTGTTTTCCGCATTCGCAGCTTCGCCTGCTGCTGCTGCTGACACAGGCTTATACCTTGGCGCCAAGTTCGGCAGTGTCAATTATGATTACGCTAACATATCCAACAATAGCCAGGCCGGCTATAGCTTGTTGGGTGGTTTCACCATAAACGATTATTTTGCAATGGAAGCCGAATTCAATCGACTCGGTGGATTTGATACTTTTGACAGCACCATCAAAGGGAAATCATTTGGGATTAGCGGAGTAGGTACTCTGCCATTAAGTCCTGAATTCTCCTTGTATGGGAAGATGGGAATTACCAGTAGTTCCTTGGAAGATTCACCCAAGCCTGGTTTTAGTGGCCCCATATTCACGTATACCAACACTGGCTTATCTATTGGCTTTGGGGGTAAATTCAACGTTGGCAATAGTGCTGGAATACTATTCGGTTATGACAGCTATCCTGTAGGTGACGCCGCCCTCACCAATACCTCTCACGCCGGCATGCTCTACATTGGCGCAGTGTTCAATTTCTAAAATGCTCGAACAAACCGAATCAAGTCCGGTGTATTTAACCGCTGTGCTACAAACCCAGATCTTCCCACATCTCGTCGATACGACGTTTCACTGACTCATCCATCGCAATGGTCGTTCCCCATTCACGCTGTGTCTCACCTTTCCACTTGTTGGTTGCATCGAGCCCCATCTTTCCGCCCAGACCGGACACCGGGCTGGCAAAATCAAGATAGTCGATAGGCGTGTTATCCACCAATAGCGTATCGCGCACAGGATCGACACGAGTAGTGACCGCCCATATGACTTCTTTCCAGTCACGCACATCAAT
The DNA here is from genome assembly GCA_024641025.1 of Gallionella sp. Lineage (GTDB taxonomy): Bacteria > Pseudomonadota > Gammaproteobacteria > Burkholderiales > Gallionellaceae > Gallionella. Next base: position 63,003 of record JAHEDW010000003.1, on the reverse strand, counting down.
GTCCTCATCGACCACGATGATGAACTTGGTATACATGAACTGTCGGAGAAAACTCCAGATACCGAACATAACGCGCTTTGCGTGACCAGAGTATTGCTTTCTGATACTCACGACCGCCATACGATAGGAACAACCCTCTGGCGGAAGATAGAAATCCACGATCTCTGAAAACTGTTTTTGCAACAGCGGGACGAACACCTCATTGAGAGCTACGCCCAGCATGGAAGGTTCATCGGGTGGTTTGCCGGTATAGGTAGAATGGTAGATTGGATCTGAGCGCATCGTGATACGCTCGATTGTGAATACAGGAAATCTTTCCTGTTCGTTGTAGTAGCCGGTGTGGTCGCCGAATGGCCCCTCCAGTGCATACTCATCCGGACAGATCACACCCTCGAGCACAATCTCAGCTGAAGCAGGCACCAACAGATCGCTGCCTATGCATTTTACCAGTTCGGTTTTGCTTCCCCGAAGCAATCCTGCAAACTGATACTCACTCAAATTATCTGGCACCGGAGTGACAGCAGCAAGGATGGTGGCTGGATCGGCACCGATCACCACCGCGACCGGGAAAGTCATTCCAGGATTCTTCGCATTGTGGTCGCGAAAATCGAGGGCACCCCCGCGATGTGCCAACCAGCGCATGATGACTTTGTTCGGCCCGATCACTTGTTGACGATAGATGCCAAGATTCTGGCGTGGCTTGTTTGGACCGGACGTGACCACCAACCCCCAGGTAATCAGCGGAGCAATGTCGCCTGGCCAACATGTCTGGATTGGCAGCTTGCCGAGATCCACATCACTGCCCTCCCAGACGATTTTCTGACACGGCGCTGACGACATCGTTTTTGGAGACATCGTGAGAACTTGCTTCAATACCGGCCATTTCTCCCAGGCATCCTTTAATCCCTTGGGGGGTTCGGGTTCCTTGAGATAAGACAGCAACTTGCCCACTTCGCGCAAGGCGGCAACCGACTCCTCACCCATACCTAATGCGACGCGTCGCGGCGTGCCAAACAGGTTTGCCAGAACAGGCATGTTGTACCCAGAGATGTTTTCGAACAATATTGCCGGCCCCCCGGAGCGTAGTACCCGGTCGCAGATCTCGGTCATTTCAAGATGCGCGGAAACGGGGACGGTCACACGCTTCAACTCGCCTATCCGCTCAAGTTGTGAAATAAAATCACGCAGGTCATGGTATTTCATCAGTAGAACCTTTCTTCACCTTCCGGTCTGGTCTTGAACCGCTTATGCAGCCAAAAATACTGTTCGGGCATTTCGAGAACACGCTGCTCGATGAATTCGTTCATGCGGCGTGCATCAGCGATATCATCTCCGCTCGGATAATTATCCCATGGAGGATAAAAGGTAAGCACATACCCTGCCCCGCCAGGCAACAGATGAGTGATACTGGGCAAAATTTTCGCATCTGTCATCTGTGCAATTCGGGGAACTGAGGTCATCGTTGCTGCAGGCACCCCGAAGAAGGGAATAAAGGCTCCATCCTTGACGCCCTGATCCTGATCAGGTGGATAGATGAACGGCATCCCTGCTCTCATCCCTTTAAGGATGGGGCGCAATCCTTGCTGGCGTGAATAAAGATGCTGGTTACGGAAGCGTGCTCGTTTCTTTAAGAGCAATTCAGTCAAGTAGACGCTTTTTTGGTTCGCATACATGCACACCGTGTCTATCTTCTGGGCGATCCACTGCCCCCCCACATCCATCCCGACAAAATGGGGTGTAAGCAGGATTGCCGGTTTATCTTTCAAGGCTTCAAAATGTTCTACCCCCTCGACGCGAATCAGGCTGGAAATACGCTCTGCACTCGACCACCAAAGGATGCTGCGTTCGATGAGGCCTCTACCGAACATCTTGAAGTGATTCCGCAACAGTTCCTTTCGCGCCTCATCACTCATGTCGGGAAAGCACAGCTTCAAATTGATGGTGCCGACTCGGCGGCGCTCAACTGCCAAATGGTAGAGAAGCAAGCCGATGACGTTACCAATAGCAACAATAATGCGGAACGGCAAAAAATGGATCAGCCAAAATACGAATACACCCAGACGTGCCAGCATCATTGCCCCTTGTCAGCATCCGGAGGCAGAACGCCACGTGGAACCTTGTACCGGTTGTAACTCCATAGATATTGTTCCGGACAGTTGCGAATCACTGCTTCCAATGCACTGTTAATTTGAAGTGGAATAGAGCGGGAAGCATCCATATCCAATGGAGAAAAGTGCAAAATATAACCAGCCCCATTTGCAAGACGTACGCTGTAACACATCACAACTGGGGCACCACTAGATGCCATCAGGCGACCGATCAGCGTCATCGTATAAGCAGGGCGCCCAAAGAACGAAACCCACTCACCCTCGCCATTGCCCGGCACTTGATCAGGCAATACACCAATAAATTCCCCACGCTTCAGCGCCTTGAGCATCTGGCGTACACCGCCAAAGTCAGCCGCCACCAACTTCATCTGCCCGCGTTCGCGTCCCTGATGCATCAGAGTATCCAGAAATTTCCACCGCGGAGCACGATACATTGATGTCATCGGAAGACGTGCTGCTATATACAGACTGATGACCTCGAAGCAACCAATATGCGGCGTCAACAAAATTACGCCTTTGCCCTTTGCATGTGCTGCCTCTGCATAATCCCATCCATGGCATTCTTTGACGCTTGCAACCACTTTCCCAAGGGGGCGCCGCCATACCCATGGTAGCTCCAAAATGCCTTTACCAGCTTCTCGGATGTTGGCGTGCTGTAATTTTCGCAATTCATTGCCAGACTGCACAATCCTTGCATTTCGTAGGTTCTCTTGTAATCGCGCGGCATATTTCCGTGAAGACAAGTAGGTTACCCAACCAAGCAATGTACCAAGCCAGTGCAACACCAACAAGGGCAAGCGGGCAAGGAATTCAAATAATCCAACCATCAAGGAAGAAATCATAAAGTCAAAATGAACGGGAGTTTTGTTATAATGCGCGCCCTTTTTACTAACGAAGTGATCGAACGGAGAACCATGAGCGAATATTTCTTCACATCCGAGTCAGTTTCCGAAGGTCATCCGGACAAAGTAGCCGACCAGATATCCGATGCGATCGTGGATGCCATTCTAGCGCAGGACAGGCATTCGCGTATTGCAGCCGAAACATTGTGCAACACCGGCTTAGTTGTACTGGCAGGCGAAATCACAACCACAGCCAATGTCGATTACATCCAGGTGGCACGCAACACCATCAAGCGTATCGGATATGACAATACTGATTTTGGCATAGACTATAAAGGGTGCGCGGTGCTTGTTGCTTATGACAAGCAAAGTCCCGACATTGCCCAAGGTGTGAACAAGGCCTACGATGATGAGCTTGGCCAGGGTGCTGGAGACCAGGGACTTATGTTCGGCTATGCATGCGACGAAACAGATACGCTCATGCCGCTGCCGATCTATCTTTCGCACCGTCTCGTGCAACGCCAGGCGCAGTTGCGCCACGACGGGCGTTTGCCCTGGTTGCGACCGGACGCAAAATCACAAGTCACCATCCGCTACGAGGATGGCAAGCCACACTCTATAGACACAGTGGTTTTATCCACACAGCATTCACCTGAAATGACTCTGGAAAAGATTCGTGAAGCTACAATCGAAGAGATAATCAAGCCTATCCTGCCGAAGCAACTCGTCAAGGGTAACATCAAGTATCTGGTTAATCCGACCGGCCGATTCGTCGTCGGTGGTCCACAGGGTGATTGTGGCCTGACCGGGCGCAAGATCATTGTTGATACTTATGGTGGCGCCGCACCGCACGGCGGAGGTGCGTTCTCTGGGAAGGATCCTTCCAAGGTAGACCGCTCTGCGGCTTACGCCGGGCGGTATGTAGCCAAAAATATCGTGGCTGCAGGGTTGGCCAGCAAGTGTCTCATCCAAATTTCATATGCGATCGGGGTAGCCCAACCTACCAGCGTATGGGTGACTACATATGGCACCGGCAAGATCTCTGATGAAAGGATATCGGAACTGGTTAGAAAGCACTTTGACCTGCGGCCAAAAGGCATCGTACAAATGCTTGATCTGCTCCGCCCGATCTACGAGAAGACTGCTGCCTATGGACACTTCGGTCGTGAAGAACCGGAATTTACCTGGGAAGCAACTGATAAGGCAAATGCACTGCGCGCGGATGCCGGGATTTAACAAAACTCCCCTTTTGGGTTTATAATCCGCGTCCTTCGAGGGGTGCTGCAGCGGGTCTGGACAACCAGTCCCCCGTCAGGCTCGAGGTCTTTACACGTTTCAACCGCACCCATTCATTTACTATATGAATGGAGCCACTTATGAACTCAGTTACTAGCGGGAACGCTGCATCAAAACACACCACGGATTTCAAAGTCGCTGATATCTCCCTGGCCACTTGGGGACGCAAAGAAATAGCAATCGCCGAGACCGAGATGCCCGGACTGATGGCAATCCGCGATGAATTCGCTCAAAGCCAGCCTCTCAAGGGCGCGCGTATTACCGGTTCACTTCATATGACGATCCAGACCGCCGTGCTGATCGAAACGCTGACTGCGCTCGGTGCTGAGGTACGTTGGGCATCCTGTAACATCTATTCGACCCAGGATCATGCAGCAGCGGCCATCGCGGCTGAAGGTATCGCAGTATACGCTGTAAAGGGCGAGACGCTGACCGAGTACTGGGACTACACCCACCGCATCTTCGAATGGCCGGATGGGGGCATGTCCAACATGATCCTCGATGACGGGGGTGATGCAACATTACTGTTGCATCTGGGCGCGCGCGCTGAAAACGATGCATCGCTCTTGAGCAATCCCGGTTCTGAAGAGGAAACCTGCCTGTTTGCCTCGATCAAAGCCAAGCTCGCTGTCGACAAGAACTGGTATTCAAGCCGTCTTGCCAAGATCCAAGGCGTGACTGAAGAAACTACCACCGGCGTGCATCGACTCTACCAGATGCACGAGCGCGGAGAGCTGAAATTCCCTGCAATCAACGTCAATGACTCAGTCACCAAGTCAAAATTTGATAATCTTTATGGCTGCCGCGAATCGCTGGTTGACGGGATTAAGCGAGCCACCGATGTAATGATTGCCGGCAAGGTCGCACTGATTTGTGGTTACGGCGATGTTGGCAAAGGCTCAGCGCAAGCCATGCGAGCCCTGTCCGCCCAAGTCTGGGTAACGGAAATAGACCCAATCTGTGCATTGCAGGCCGCAATGGAAGGCTACCGCGTAGTGACCATGGAATATGCAGCAGACAAGGCTGACATATTTGTCACCTGCACTGGAAACTTCCACGTTATTACTCATGACCACATGGTGAAAATGAAAGATCAGGCCATCGTCTGCAACATCGGGCACTTCGATAACGAGATCGACGTCGCTTCGCTGGAAAAATACAAGTGGGAAGAAATCAAGCCGCAAGTCGACCATGTAATCTTCCCTGACGGCAAGAGGATCATTCTGCTCGCAAAGGGGCGTTTGGTGAACCTCGGTTGCGGCACTGGACATCCTTCCTACGTGATGTCCTCTTCATTCGCAAACCAGACCATCGCGCAGATTGAGCTATTCACCCGAACCAAGGATTATCCGATCGGCGTCTATACCTTGCCCAAGCATCTGGATGAGAAGGTTGCCAGATTGCAACTGACCACGCTTAATGCGCAGCTAAGCACTCTTACCGACAAGCAAGCCACTTATATCGGCGTACCCAAGGATGGCCCTTACAAACCAGACCATTACCGTTATTGAATCCGTACTCGCGCTTCATGCGAGCAATACCTGCACTCACGAGCGGAAAGTATGACTCGCAGGCACCTCAAGCCTTTAGTGAGTCTTCAGCACTAATGACTGCCTGGGCATCACATTGCCAACTTTTCCGCACGGAGTGACTGGATGATCAATCATACTGAAGCCGTGAATTAGAAAGCTTATATGAAACTGCAGTTTGAATTGTTGCTGATCTGGATACTCAATGCGCTTGCCCTTCTCGCGGTGGCCAATTTCGTTCCAGGAATCCGCGTGGACGGATTTACTGCCGCACTAATTGCCGCATTTTTTCTAGGTCTTATAAACACGCTGATTCGACCTCTGTTGCTGTTGCTGACCCTGCCAGTCACTTTACTGACTATCGGGCTGTTCATCTTTGTCATTAACGGCCTGCTGTTCTGGTTCGTCGGCACAATACTTAAGGGCTTCCTGGTGGATAGTTTCTGGCACGGTGTTTTGGGATCGGTACTGTACAGCTTTTTTTCATGGGCTTTATCCGCAGCTGCTGCTCAACTGATGAGAAGAAAATGAGTAAGCCAATATTCAGTTTTGAGTTTTTTCCACCTCAGACTCCGGAAGGTGCAGAAAGACTAGCCGCTACGCGCAAGCAACTGGAAAAACTCAATCCGGAATTCTTTTCCGTGACATTTGGCGCAGGTGGCTCAACTCGCGACCGAACGCTTGAAACTGTTCAACAGATCAAGGCCGAAGGCTACACCGCGGCACCACATTTATCCTGCATCGGATCTACCCGCGAAAACATCCGCGCCATTCTCGACACCTACAAGAATCTGGGTATCAGCCGTATCGTTGCTCTACGTGGCGACTTACCCTCCGGAATGGCCACCACAGGCGAATTCCAGTATGCCAACGAACTTGTATCATTCATCCGAACCCAGACTGGTGACCACTTCCACATTGAAGTAGCTGGTTACCCTGAAATTCATCCACAAGCCAAATCAGCTCGCAGCGACCTTCTCAATTTCAAGCGTAAGGTCGATGCCGGTGCTGATTCAGCGATCACGCAGTATTTTTACAATGTCGACAGCTATTTCCGCTTCGTAGATGAGTGTCGCAAGCTGGGCATCACCATTCCAATTGTTCCTGGCATCATGCCTATCGTTAAATTTGCCCAGCTTGCGCGTTTTTCTGACGCCTGTGGCGCTGAAATTCCACGGTGGATGCGCAAGACACTGGAAGGCTTAGGAGACGATACCGAAGCGATTCAGGCTTTTGGACTGGATGTCGTCACACAGTTATGTGAAAGACTGCTTGCCGGTGGTGCGCCTGGACTGCATTTTTATACTCTGAACCATGCTGCACCAAGCTTGGCAATCTGGAAGCGATTAGGACTGTGATAAATTCGATCGCACCTGAATTGCTGTTGCCTGCCGGCACACTGGACAAAATGCGCACTGCTTTTTCTTTCGGCGCGGACGCGGTGTATGCTGGACAGCCGCGTTATTCACTTCGTGCACGCAACAACGAGTTCAAGTTGGAAGAGCTAAACGACGGCATTAATGAAGCACGGGCATTAGGCAAGAAATTCTTCGTCGCAAGCAACCTGATCCCGCACAACGCAAAGGTGAAGACTTATATAGCGGATATGGCTCCGGTAATCGCTATGCGACCGGATGCTCTTATCATGGCCGATCCTGGCCTGATTGCGATGGTACGCGATCATTGGCCTGAAATGCCAATCCATCTATCCGTACAGGCCAACACGGTCAACTTTGCTTCGGTGAAATTTTGGAAGTCACTTGGCCTGACCCGTGTGATCCTGTCGCGTGAACTCTCACTGGACGAGATAGCTGAAATTCGCCAGTTGTGCCCGGACATCGAACTGGAAGTTTTCGTACACGGCGCACTCTGCATCGCATATTCCGGACGTTGCTTACTGTCAGGTTATTTCAACCACCGCGATGCCAACCAGGGAACCTGCACTAATGCCTGCCGCTGGGATTATAAAGTTGGCAACGCTTTCGAGGACGAGACTGGCGACATTACAAAGATCGACTTCGATTTCGACAAGGCGCTTAGCCAAAGTGACTTGTCCGACTGCGGTGGGCAACCGCGGCATCCAATGGCCGACAAAATATATGTCATCTCTCGGCAGGATCATCCGGGTGAACTGATGCCTGTCATGGAGGACGAGCACGGCACCTACATCATGAATTCAAGAGACTTGCGCGCTGTAGAACACATAGAGCGCCTTGTAAAGATCGGCATCAATTCACTCAAGGTCGAGGGGCGCACCAAATCCATCTACTACGTTGCCCGTACCGCTCAGGTATATCGCCAGGCAATCGAAGATGCAGTATTAGACAGGCCGTTCAATCCGAATTTACTTGGCGCGCTTGACGCACTGGCAAACCGTGGCTATACCGACGGCTTCTACGAACGCCATCATACTCACGAACAGCAGAACTACCTGCGTGGCCATTCAGAGAACTCGCGACAGCAATATGTCGGAGATATCGTCAGCTGTGTCAACGGCATTGCAGAGATAGACGTCAAGAATAAATTCCATGTCGGTGACAAGTTGGAGATCATTCATCCATCAGGGAATCGTATCGTCGATCTGTTAGAGATGCACAACCTTTCAGGCGAAGCAATCAATACTGCGCCAGGCAGTGGCCATAGGGTTCAGATCCCATTGCACGGAGACTTGGCCAAGGGTATGCTGGCCAGATTTGTTTAAGTAGAGTGTCTGACAGGCAAGCAAGATAACCAATCTGGAAATTCTCGAATGATCTTCTCTAACCTTCCTAATTCTCATCGCTATGCTGCGCTTCATCCACTATTTCCGCGAGCCTTCGAATATATTCGAAACACCAACCTGATATCACTTGCACCAGGATGCTATCCTATCGTTGGCGATGACCTGTTGGCCATCGTGGAATATGCGCATGGACGTAAACGTTCGGAAGCGAAACTTGAGTCTCACCGACGATATATTGATATACAGCTGGTCCTGGAAGGTACGGATGAGATGGGATGGAAAGCGTTGGCAGACTGCCACAAACCGGTAAGTGACTACAGTCCGGAAAAGGACATCCGGTTCTTCGATGATATACCCGACACATGGATAGCGACCCCACCAGGAGCGTTCTGCATCTTTTTTCCGGATGATGCACATGCTCCGCTCGTATCAGATGGTCAGATACGAAAAGTGGTTTTCAAGATCGCAGCAGAATAAACGAATTCACCGTCATTAGGAACATGTAGTCGGAATTCTGCGACCTTGCTAAACGGGTCACTTCAAAACGACATTGTCAGACCGATATTTGCACCTTCGTTTAGAATTGCATATGGGCCTGGTTTTAGCTTGAACTCGATTTTGCGATAACCCACGTAAACAACTGCCTGTGGAATGATTTCATAATCCACTTTGACTCCGGTTTCGATAAAGCGGTCGGCATCACCGAATGTGACAATATTCGGTGACAGATACACTAGGCCTCCAATACCAAAACGCGTGTCGGAAAACGGTGCATATCGAAGCAATCCACCTATGGCCATCGCACTCGCATCATAGTTTTTTGCATTTGCATACAAACCTTTCAGACCAAAACCCACTGTGACCCCAGGTGCATTGCTTCCCAACTCATCCTTCACCCGGAACCCCAAATCCAGGAATGAATTTTTATCGTTGGCATAGAGATACCCCAAGTGAAGTTCGGATCTTCCGAGGGTGTCGTGACCCATCGAAGCACCGTATTGCAATTGGACACTGGTATCGTTCATGTTTATATCAAAGGTATCAGCCAAGGCAGGGGCGCTGAAAACAAGCAGGGAGAGTGCAAGAATTCGGCGAAAACACATAACTTCACTCCTAATATTAAAGAAATTCAGGTTGGTCGAGATATTGGGACAAGTCTGCAGTATTTATACTTTAGATACGAACGTGTCACAAATCGGACAACAACTAGTTTATCTGGTTCAAGCATATCATAGACAAAAGTTATCATGAACACGCCTCAAATGCATGATCTTGGAGCTCAAAGCGCTTGATCAAACACCAAATCACCATCAGTTTGATTATGCCCAACTCCGATATTCATAAAATCGAACTGCTTGCTGTCCAGTAAATGCGAAGGAACGATGTTCTGCATCGCAGTAAAAATGGTCTGACTTCGGCCTGGGTATTCACGCTCCCATGTGGCAAGCATCTCCTTGATGTTCTGGCGTTGGAGATTTTCCTGAGAGCCGCAAAGATTGCATGGAATAAGCGGGAATTCCATGCCGCGCGCATAGCGTGCTATGTCCTTTTCCACACAATAAGCCAAGGGGCGAATCACAATATGGTCACCTTTGTCGGTCACCAGCTTTGGTGGCATTGCCTTTAGCTTACCGCCAAAGAACATATTTAGGAACAGCGTCTCGATCATGTCATCGCGATGATGTCCCAATGCAATCTTGTTCGCACCGAGCTCCTTTGCCACACGGTAAATGATTCCGCGACGAAGCCGCGAACATAATGAGCAGGTGGTTTTGCCCTCTGGAATCTTCTGCTTGACAATGGAATAGGTATCCTGTGTTTCAATGTGATATTCGACCCCGAGAGACTTAAGGTAATTCGGCAGCACTTCGACCGGAAAGCCTGGCTGCCTCTGGTCGAGATTCATAGCGACTATGCGAAAATCGATTGGCGCACGCTTGCGAAGAGTGAGCAGAATATCCAGCAAGGTGTAGGAATCTTTGCCTCCAGAAAGGCATACCATCACGCTGTCACCGTCCTCGATCATATTGAAATCGGCGATCGCCATCCCAACCAGGTGCTCCAAACGACCTTTAAGACGATTGAAATTGGTCGAATGCCGCTCGAATTGAATCGGAGAATCCACTCCTGCAAAGCTCGGCTTGTTGGCTAGCTCAACATTTGAAAGAATTTTCTCTCGATTTGTCCCGGACACTGTGTTTCCAACCCCGTGTACCTCACCGACTTCCGAGGGCTTTCCATTGGCAATTTCGTTCATGTCGATTTTCATAAGTTAACGCTTCGGCCACCATCAACCGCAATGACTTGACCTGTAATGTATGGCGAATCATTTAAGAGGAATTGCACCGTGCGCGCGATATCATCTGGTTCACCTTCACGCTTGAGCAAAGTGTGCGCGACGATCTTGCGTCGCTGTTCCTGGTTCTCCCATGCCGCTCCCTCTGGCCAGATGATAACGCCGGGTGCAACGGCATTGACGCGTACTTGCGGCGCCATTTCTTGCGCCAATCCTTTGGTCAGCGCAACCAATCCAGCCTTTGCGACACTGTAAAGCAGATGGCCGTGCATTGGACGCTCGGCGTGGATATCTACGATATTCACGATACAACCATGCTGACGGCGTAATTCGGAGGCTGCCGCCTGCGCCAGGAACAACGGTGCGCGCAGATTGGTACCGAGCAGATCGAGCCATTGTTGCTCATCGATTTCCGCCAATGGGGTAGCATAAAAACTGGAAGCATTGTTGACCAAAGCATCTAATCGTCCGAATCTTTTGACTACTTTCTGCACTAGTTTTGGAAGTGTGTTCTGGCGCAGCAGATCCGCTTGGAAAATGGCAGCGCTTTTCGGGCGCTGCCTGTTCAACTCTTTTTGCAAGTCCAAAGCCTCTTCTATGGAACTGCGATAGTGCACTGCGAGCTGTGCGCCAGACGCGTGCAGACGACGACAAATTGCTGCGCCGACCCGCTTTGCCCCGCCTGTTACCAGCACCACCTTGCCTTGCATCCTGACTTCCTCGCTATGTATTTATCCAAACTGTTAAACTACCATTCTTCGAATTATACCTGACCATGCCTAGCCACTTATCAACCACTTTGCCAGTACCCAGTCCTGAAGCACTCGACCATAGCGAGTCTTTGGCTGAGTTCATCCGACACGATATCGCTGCCCATGATGGCTGGATATCTTTCGAAAGATTCATGGAACTAGCACTCTATTCACCCGGTCTTGGTTATTACACTGCAGGTGCGCACAAATTCGGCTTGGCAGGAGACTTCATCACCGCACCCGAGCTCTCGTCCCTTTTTGGACGCACCTTGTCGCGACAAGTTGCCGAGATCATGAAACGCAGTACCCCGCACATTCTTGAACTGGGTGCGGGTAGTGGGAAACTGGCAGTAGACATGCTCGAGCATTTAGAGCAACTAGGCTGCCTGCCAAATAAATATTCGATACTGGAAGTAAGCGCAGACCTAAGGGAACGTCAGAAGGGTCTGATTCGCGAACGCTTGCCGAGTCTGATGAACCGCATTCAATGGCTAGATGCGCTTCCGGAAAGTTTAAACGGAGTGATCGTTGCAAACGAGGTGCTAGACGCCTTACCTGCACATCTTGTTCACTGGCACGACAGCGGCATAAACGAGCGAGGCGTTTCGTTAAAGGAGAACAATTTTGTCTGGCGGGAACAACCCATAAGCAATGCTGCATTGTTACAGGCCGCACAGAATATCAAGGTACCGAATGATTATGTGAGCGAGATATGTCTTGCCGCGCGAGGCTTGGTTCACAGCCTTGCTCAAAGACTCGAACAGGGCGCATTGTTATTCATCGACTACGGATTCGGCGCGCGTGAGTTCTACCATCCACAACGCAGTAGCGGTACGCTCATGTGCCATTACCGTCACTTTGCGCACAGTGACCCATTCCTTTTCCCCGGTCTCCAGGACATAACGGCGCATGTAAACTTTACCGATATCGCTGAAAGTGGCATTGATGCCGGACTGGATCTGGCCGGCTACACTTCGCAGGCACACTTCCTCATTAACTGCGGCATCACCGACCTGCTCAAAGACACTTCGCCAGACGAACTGCGTGAATACCTCCCCCTCTCGTCGCAACTACAAAAGCTTACCAGTCCGGCTGAAATGGGGGAGTTGTTCAAGGTGATTGCGTTAGGAAAAAATATTACAACCCCTCTTTGTGGATTCGCACGTGGTGAACTAATACGTTCCTTATAATTTAAAGGCCAACATCACAGCACTTGACGCATGAGAAGAATTTCCACTTCAAAGAATCCCAATAAGATGGAACATTGACATCACTTCAACAATTCGCAATTAAGCGTGAATTTAACTTACAAATACGTGAAAAATCTTTCACCGCACCTTCTAGATATCAAATGCTACAAAAGACAATAATCTGTACTTCGCGAATCAGCTTGGTAACAACTTAATAACGGACGAAACAAAACAGAATTTCCCTATATACCTTTACAAACAGTGTAGGTTTCATCATCATTAATTTCATCCTTTGGAGTGGCAATTGCTGATCCGATGCTATAGCTTGAGCTCGGAGTGGCCATCATAGAACCAGCGGCAGTATTTCCATCATCCAGATCAGATTCCATAATTCTTACAAACTTTCCAGGAATCCCTGCTGAGCAAATGATATAAATACCTCGAATCGGATTAGCCAAACCGGGACCACCAAAGATTGGGGTGTTGGCTTGGTCAGATGTCATCCCCTGAATGCCGATATTTCCCCCAACTATGTTGATGGGCAAATAGCGTGTATCAGAAATGTCAGTGGATCCCATCGCCAATTTATCCATTCGAATATGCTGCCAGAACAAATATGACTCATCGGTATTTGCTGTACTGTTCCAAGCACCGTTAACAACCCCGTTACCTTGTAATCCTGAAGGTGATGTCGCCATATCCCCCCCCACATGGGAAACTGCTTGCATATCATCCCCAGGAATGGCCCTATATTTGTTCTGGTAGGTATAGATGGAGGATTGTATGTCTTTAAATTCAGATTCCAGGTTCTTAATCTTGGTCGTGTTAATTAATTCCTGTCCCTTAATGACACCACTTATGAGAAGCCCGATAACGAGTAGAACAATTGAAAGCTCAATTAACGTGAAGCCAGATTGATCATGATTAAATATTTTCATTTGTAGAATAATAAGTATTGCTAGACAGTTTTAGTTAAGCAATTCTTATGCCAGCATTCTTATGGAACGTCTGAAGCCAATTAAACCAAAAGGAAAGTAGAATCTTAATGATTGTAGTGACACATGATATTGAAGAGTTACTGGATATATGTGACGAAATCTCATCAGTTAGAACATTCATTTATTCCAAGCAAAATAATTGGGTTCGCATAGCAATCAAACTTGAAAGCAACTCACTTAATCTTATATATGAACAGCCCTTTGAAAAGAAAAGCTTCGAACATACGGTGTACATTCATTCCAGGAAACACGACAAACAATATATTAGAAATTTAATATTTAAGCACTGCGCTCTGTTGATAGTTTGATTGCGAAGGAGTAGCTTGCAATTGTGTGTTTGAAGCATTAACCCATGAGGTTTAGTAGATTCTAAGCGCGGTTATCATGAAACTTGTTAACTTGCACCTCCACAAAACTGGATTGGTTATCGGTTTTACAGTATTACATGCTCTGATTCTCAGCGGGTGTGGCGGCGGCGATGGTGATGCAGGGAGTACCGCATATAATCCACTCTGGGTATACATTGATTCCACCGACTCCACCGTACAGACAAGCTCTGTCGACCTGCATGGAAAAGCCTATTGTGACAATTGTCCATCTTCTGTAGCCGCCTTCGGATATTGCCCGCAGATACTGGGGCCATTGAGTTCCTCAATTGACGTCACATGGAAGAACCGCACCACTGGTGCAACAGGTAATACGATACATGGGATATATGGCTCTTGTTCCTGCCTGTTCTCCTATTGCTTCACCACATACAGTTTCCAATGGTTGGCTTATGGTGTGCCGCTCGATACCAGTGAAAATGTATTAGAAGCTATTGTATCGGATTTGTCGGGTGCATCAGCGAAGGACACCGTTGCGATCACGCGCATACCAGCAACACCTGTAGAATTATCTGTACTGGCGGGAAAGGGAGAAATTACGCTTAATTGGAACAGCGTCGCCGAAGCAACTTCATACGACCTTTATTGGTCCACTTCTTCCAACCTGACAGCAACCACGGGCACCAAGATAGAAGGCATTACCAGTCCCTATGTGCACAATGGACTTACTGATGATGTCACCTATTACTATTTCGTGACTGCGTTAATAGGCGGCTTGGAAAGCACACCATCTCCGATCATATTTGCAACTTCGGGATGGCGTTCAGAATTAATTGCGCCCACGACTTCCTCGACGGACATGAAGGTTACCTCCATTGCAATGGATCAGACCGGCAACACGCATATTCACGATGCCTATAATGAATGTACGCATTACACCACCTTGCCCACCAGTTTTACTTACTGCGACTCTTACAATTATTACAATGAATACATAACTGATACAACGGGATCCTGGAGTAGACAATCAATCGGCACTTCACCCTTTGTTGACGCAAATATAGCAATTGATTCAGTCAACTCAGTACATGTCGGTTATGCAGATAATTTTGGTATTGCCCATAAGGTATATAGCTCAGGTGCATGGACTGCAGAAGAGGTTGATGCTGAGGGATGGTGTAAGTCTTCGCTTGCGCTCGACACTTCAGATAATGTTTATTTTGCCTACTTCGTGGGTGGTCCACAATCCCAAGAACTCAGGTATGCCACCAACAAAACCGGTACCTGGGTACATGGAACCGTAGACTTGTTCACTCAGGATATCGGCTGCGGTGCGCCTGAGAGTCCTTTGTCTTTGGCTGTCGATGTTACCGGTGTCGCACACATCATCTATGCAGGAAAGTATCCAGATTACGGTCTGAAATATGCTTCCAACCAAGGTGGCACATGGACATCCTCCACAATTGATACAGGCAACATTCTAAAGTTATCTGCAGT
Organism: Gallionella sp.; assembly: GCA_024641025.1. GTDB lineage: Bacteria > Pseudomonadota > Gammaproteobacteria > Burkholderiales > Gallionellaceae > Gallionella. The sequence goes on along the minus strand of JAHEDW010000003.1, from coordinate 47,447 downwards.
TGTAGGAGCAAATGGAAAAATACATGCTGCATATTACGATAACGCTCATAACATCAAGTATGCCCATCAGGATGCTTCAGGTGCCTGGATAATCGAATTCATTTTCAGCGATTGGGGGGGTTACCCTTCTCTCGCATTGGATTCAGTTGGAAAAGGGCATATCAGCTATATCTCGGGATTAAATGGTGGTCAGATCATATATGCATCGAATGCCACCGGAACATGGCGCTTCTTACCCGTTGATGCGGCTGACTTCACTGATACCGCAATCGCATTGGACTCGCAGGGCAAGGCTCATATCAGTTACTTTAATGGTGGCAACCTAAAGAACGCGACTAACAATTAGACCAAGGAAAAGTGAGTGCTCAGTCACACCTATGGGAATTGCTGGACTACTATGCATCAGCTATGAGCGACAGAACTGCCTTACTGTATTTCGACTAGCTTTTCTATCGATCTTATGCGTGCCAACCGCACTTCCGTAGCAATCGTATTATTGTCTGAAGATTGCTTCGCAATCTCGCCCGCATTTACCGAACTCGCAACGGCCAATAATTGTTTCAAATATTCTGCCTGGGGATATTCATCATTCTCATGTCCGATACGTCCGCGAAAATCTGAAGCACACACCTGCAACAAATTTTTAAATCGCTCGGGCCTGCGCCATGCGTCTACCGACTGAAAAAGCTTTATGATCGTCTCTGCACGCAACTCCATGGCGCGGTGTACCTCACCGTGATATCGTGCGGCAAGCAATGCAAGGTCGCGACAGTCACCTGATACACGCAATCGAAGGGAAAGCATGTTAACCAAGTCCACACTGCGCAGTTCATGGCCAATATGTCGCGGCAATATGTCCTTGGGTGTGGTTGCCTTGCCAAGGTCGTGGGAAAGTGCGGCAAAGCGGACTGCCAGAGTGTAATTCTGCTTAGCCGCTTCGTCGATCACCAGCATCGTATGGATGCCGCAATCAATTTCAGGATGATGTTTTTCTGGCTGCGGCACACCGAACAATTCATCCACTTCTGGAGCGATCTTTGCCAGAGCGCCGCATTCGCGCAGCGTACCGAAAAAGCGTGATGGCTTTTTCTCCATCAGACCGCGCGCCATCTCCTGCCAGACACGCTCTGCTACCAGCGCATCAACTTCGCCGCTGTTCACCATGTCGCGCATCAATTGCATGGTCTCTGGTGCAATCTTGAAACCAAAGCGTGCAACAAACCTTGCCGCACGCAGAACACGTACCGGATCTTCATTGAAAGCCGGACTGACATGGCGCAGGATTCCCATGTTCAGGTCAGCAACGCCATTGTAAGGATCGATCAGATTACCATCGGCATCTTGGGCAATCGCGTTGATGGTGAAATCGCGGCGAAGCAAATCCTGCTCGAGCGTGACTTCTGGCGCCGCATACACGGCAAATCCCTGGTAGCCGAGCGAAATCTTGCGCTCGGTTCGCGCCAGAGCGAACTCCTCATGGGTCTGCGGATGCAGGAATACCGGAAAGTCTTTGCCGACCGGCTGGAAACCTTGAGCCACCATCGCTTCAGGCGTACTGCCCACCACCACCCAATCGTGGTCCTGAACGTCCAGTCCTAGCAGCCGGTCTCTTACCGCGCCTCCGACGCAATAGACTTTGGCGGTTCCCTGAAGCGTGCTTTTTGAGGATTCTTTTTGATTACCCATCTTCTGCTAACCTGTTCTGCATTACTTCCAAGCCAATCCCTAGCCCCATCCTAAGATGGCTAGCCAGGAACAGACGGCATATTCTTGGGATTATCTACCCCTTTGCCCGGTACGGTTCCCAGACGCGTTTTCAAAGAACGGATTCGCGCATTGAACTGAACTGAGTAGTACATAGTATTGCTCATTACCTTTTTCACATAATCGCGCGTTTCATCAAACGGGATGGATTCGGTGTAAATTGCACCTTCCATAGGATTGTCTCCGCGCCATTGCCTGGCGCGCCGTGGCCCAGCATTGTATGCCGCCGTTGCCAGCACTGGACTGTCATCGAACTGGGAAAGAACTGATTTCATATAGTAGGTACCTAGTCGCAAATTGGTATCCAGTTGATGTATTAGTTTATTGCGATAACTTTTCAGACCCAACTTGTTAGCCACCCAGCGCGCCGTTGCCGGCATGATCTGCATCAATCCCGCTGCACCTGCACCTGACTTGGCGCTGCTGACAAACCGGCTTTCCTGCCTCATTAGGCCATACACCCATGCCTCCTCCAACCCATGCTCCTGGATGTGCTCCTGAAGCACATCGCGATAGGGTGCAAGAAAGCGCAAACTGAAATCATGAACATTGACGGTCAAGTCAGCTGCACCTATGGCACGATCATACATCTCGTTGCGACGTGCGATCTCTGCTGCCGTCAGTAACTCACGATCATTGAGATTACGCACCAACCACCGCCACTCCTCCAACGCCTCGTTGCGAAAGCCCATGCGATAAAGCGCAATCGAGCGCTGCACTCCCGGCTGCAACTCCATCTCAGTGATCGCACGAATGTCTGGTTTGTATGTCCCTCCCGACTCACTCATCACTGGCGTGCCAGTCAATTCCTCTCCAGCTAATATCCCGTAAAAATGATATTCGCTGCTTAACGGTGCAAATATATTCCTTGCTTCAACAGGCTTCCCCAACGCCTGCAAGGCACGCGCTTTCCAGTATCTCCATGCAGCTTTGCTCTGCTGCTGTTCATCCATCGAATTGATGCTCTCCAGCACCCCGATCCAATCCTGTGCACGCAGCGCTGCGCGCACCTTCCACGCAGATTGCTGCTCATTAAGCGGAGTGTTTGCAGCCGCCTTGTACCATTGCAGCGCCCGGTCATCTAGGTTTCGTGCAGCCTCATATGCCATCCTGCCATAATAATAATGCTTTTCCGGAGCTGGGAAATAAGGCGCGATCTTGATCCAGCGCGCGGCCGCCAGATCAAGTGATTGCCTTGCTAGGCGTTGTAAGGCAAATAACACAATGGCACGCTGTCCTTCAGTCGCCAATTTCGGATTCCATTCCATCGGCGACACCGTGCTGGCTTCACCAGCTACTGTGCAGGGGTCGCAGACTGACTGCACACTTGATCCGCCGTCAATTCCTGGCATAGTGTCATTGTTGGATGTGCCCAGTCCAAGCTGCTCCCAAAAGGCACTCCAACCCGTGCGCTCGCCGAGATTATTTGAAATTTCATGTGAGGGAAAGCGAAAACGGTTAATGGTATGTTTCGCCATAAAGTTCTCTAGAATCAGTTCAATAGCCGCAGCATCCACCTCTCCTAACTGAAGTTTAGACAGAAGAAGCGTAGCGTGGCCTGCGCCTTCGATACCTTGCTGCATTGCAAGAGCGGTAGTGATACTGAAAATCACACATGGGTTTGGACAGTTCCACGATCCAGACGGATTCACAAGCAGTAATTCCGATGCCGCGAATCCGGGTGTCTCCAACACAGGTGTAAAGTTCAGGCATCCAGAAGAAATACCGCCTCGCCAGCCATTGCCTCCGGCAGACGTCATCTGCATCAAAGGAAACTCGGATTCTTTATGAAATCCCCTTTTCTTACCAAATGAAGAGGATTCATCAACAAGCGTTACCGGAAAGGGTCTTGCTGACTCGCGAGAGGGTTTAGCAAGGGTCTTGCGTTCATCAAGCTTTAGTTGATCCAGATAACGCAGTGGATCTGCCGCAGCGCTGTCCAACGCCTTTGCCGAAACTCCTTGGTCACCTTCAAGCCGAGCAAAGAGTTGTTTTGCAAGCGAGACGTTGCCAGACTCCAATGCCAGGTGGAACCGTTGAATGATATCCTCAGGTGTGATGATGCCTGATGTGATTGCCTCTTCAAAAGGGATGGAGCAACTCTCCGGCTGCGCCTTTCCGTTAAACCACAGTGCACGTGCCTCACCTAAAGCCACCTGATCATTGCTGCGCAGTCGCGACTGCAAGTGATAGCACGTCAGTTCGATGTCATCCTCTATCAACTTGGAATATTCCACATCGAACAAGTCCCATTGCTGCTTGCTGCCCAGAACCTTTAGCCACTCGCCGCGAAGCTGGTCGACCATAGGAGTATCCTCAGGCCTGGAGAGATAAGTCTTGATCGCATCAGGATCAGTTCTATCCAGGTTCAGTCGCAACTGATAATAATCCGTATACGCCTCAAGGGGCGTGTTTTTCAAGCGCTTTGCGTATTGTTGCAACTTCAGCGAATCACCGGCACGAAATGCATTGTTCGCCGCTAGAAAATCTGCATCCTGATCCGCCAGAGCGGAAGTGGATGCAAAAATTATAAAGAAAAGTATGAACCTCATTAAAAACCGTCATTAAATCCAACCTTGAAAGCATAGCACATTGAATTTTTGACGCCCGTTTCCGGCCTGACAATCTAATACTGTCAAACAAACAAAATCCCTCATCGCGTGACTGTCGAGGGATTTTTGAAAGTCAAACTAACAACTAAGGAAATGAATCAGAACTTCATATCCAATTCTTGGGCACCAGGAATTCTTCATATAGCTTTGCTTCTGCAGTACCGCTTTCAGGATGCCAGTCATAACGCCATTTAACTAGTGGCGGCATTGACAACAGGATAGACTCGGTGCGACCGTCGGACTGTAGGCCAAAGATGGTGCCTCGGTCGATTACCAGATTGAATTCTACATAACGTCCACGCCGGTATAACTGGAAGTCCCTTTCGCGCTCACCGTAGGGTGTGTCCTTACGGCGTTCGAGTACAGGAATATAAGCTGACAGGAAGTGATCTCCGACACTTTGCTGGATTCCGAATGCAGTGTCGAAATCAGGTTCGCTCAAATCATCGAAGAATATTCCCCCAATACCGCGTGGCTCGTTGCGGTGCTTGATGAAAAAGTATTCATCACACCATTTCTTGTATTTTGAATGCAGGTCGGCTCCGAACGGATTGAGTGAATTCTTACAGGTCTGATGAAAGTGCACCGCATCTTCCTGAAAACCGTAATAAGGCGTAAGGTCCATTCCGCCGCCGAACCAGAACACCGGATCACTTCCATCACGCTTCGCCACAAACATACGGACATTCATGTGCGTTGTTGGAGCATAGGGATTGCGAGGGTGCAATACCAGTGATACACCCATCGCCTCCCAACTTCGGCCAGCTAGTTCTGGCCGCATTGCCGTGGCAGAAGGAGGCATGCTCGTTCCCATCACGTGTGAGAACGCTACGCCGCCACGTTCGAGCACATTTCCTTCTTCAAGTATGCAACTCCTGCCTCCTCCACCTTCGGATCGCTCCCAATTGTCGCGAAGAAATTTCTTGCCATCCACTTGTTCAAGACGCTCGACGATGAGTTCTTGAAGTTCATATAGATATTCTCTTACCGCCGCGGAATCGAAACTGCTCATGTTTGCTCCAGAAGGCTTAATTGCGTATTATTTTATCATCAGCCCACGATCTTATGGTCGAAGGATTTTTTCGTTTGCCAACGCTCCCTGGCAACACCCAAACCTTGTTCCCGAACAAACGCCGGCATTGTGAAAATGTTCTAGCTGGTCGCTGTCCGCTGCGATTTGCGCTAGTGGAAACCAAAGCACTATCCAAGCCCCGGCACAGTTGTGCTGCTTGCCGGTGCGCGGTCAATCGCACGGCCAGCGTATCGTGCGCGCCGCGCAACCAGCGAGGAGCGGAGTGACGTGCGGGCATAAGATAAGTGATTGCCTGCGCACCACCATCAAAAATTTTGATTTGCTGCGCTGGTGTTAGCGGCTGCAGATAACGGGCCACTTGCCGATAGTTGGCTGCGATGAGAATCAATCCCTTGTGTTGCGGGCGCCGCTTTAGTTTAAGTAGCCTTTTGACTGCTTTGCTGTTGTCAGGATCGCACCCAAGACCATAGCATGACTCAGTTGGATAGGCGATAAGGCCACCTCGTCTCAGGTGCACCGCGATGCGGCGATACGAAATTGGAACGCGGTACATTTTAGGTCCCTGAAAATTTACATTTCGGGTGCAAAACGGACACAAGAAACCGACTGAAGCACAAAGTTATTGTTATACGCAGCCAGTGATTTCAGCACAACAAACCATGGTTAAGAAATGTGAACTTCCCTATCAATTCCTACCACTCGCAATAGCGTGATATCCAATGTCACGACGCATCTGACAGCCTTCAAAATGTATCTCCTCAGCGAGTTGATAGGCGCGACGTTGAGCCATCTTCACGCTATCACCAAGTGCAGTTACGCACAGCACTCTCCCACCGCTGGTTACCACTGCGCCATCGAGTAGCGATGTTCCAGCATGGAATACTCGCGCATCATCACTAGCCTGCTTAGGCAATCCGGCAATCACATCACCTTTGCGTGGCGTGCCTGGATAATTTGCCGCCGCGAGCACCACTCCCAAAGCAGTGCGTCTATCCCATTCAACATCTATTTTGTCCAACGTTCCGCTTACCGCATGATCGACCAATGTCAGCAAATTACTCTTTAGGCGCAACAGGATTGGTTGGGCTTCGGGATCTCCCAGGCGACAGTTGAATTCAAGTACCTTTATACCACCCTGTGGATCTATCATTAAGCCCGCGTACAGGAAGCCGGTATAGGGCATACCCTCCTGTTCCATGCCACGCACCACTGGTTGAATAACTTCGCGCAATACACGCGCGTGAATTTCAGGGGTGACCACAGGCGCCGGGGAATACGCACCCATACCACCGGTGTTGGGACCGAGGTCTCCATCCAGTAGTCGCTTGTGATCTTGGCTGGTTGCCAGCGGCAGCACATTCTTGCCGTCCACCATAACGATAAAACTTGCCTCTTCACCTTTTAGAAATTCCTCTATAACCACTCTAGCGCCGGCATTGCCAAGCTGATTGCCGGACAGCATCATATCGATAGCCTGATGCGCCTCTTCCGGCGTCATCGCTACTACTACACCCTTCCCTGCTGCAAGACCATCGGCCTTGATAACGATTGGTGCGCCGTGTTTGTCCACATAGGCATGAGCAGCTGCAGCATCGTTAAAAGTCTGATATAGCGCAGTTGCGATGTTATGACGCGCCATGAAAGCCTTGGCGAAATCTTTTGAGGACTCAAGTTGCGCCGCTGCCTTGGTTGGGCCAAATATCTTAAGCCCGGCCTTTCGGAATGCATCCACTACTCCTGCTGCAAGCGGAGCTTCCGGACCGACAACAGTGAGATAGATTTTCTCGCGCTGGGCGAACGCCAGCAAATCATCGACACTTTCCAGTGGAACATTCTCCAGGTTATTCTCCAAAGCAGTACCTGCATTCCCAGGTGCGACATAAACCTTCTGAATCCTGGCACCTTGGGACAACCGCCACGCTAGTGCATGCTCACGACCACCGGAACCGATGACTAATAGTTTCATTTCCAACTTTCAAATTCATAAGAATGCCTGTTAAAACAAAGCGTAAACCGATGATGCAAAGTAGATAAAGGTGAATGAACTTTGTTCCATGCAGCATGGTGTATATTACAAGTACAGGGGATTTAATGCCGGAAGTGCCGATAACCAGTGAACACCATCGCGATTCCGTGTTCGTCCGCAGCTGCAATCACTTCTGCATCACGCATAGATCCACCCGGCTGGATTACCGCTTTTGCACCGGCAGAAGCAAGTACATCCAGTCCATCGCGAAATGGGAAAAATGCATCAGATGCGACCACAGAATCATTCAGACTAAGACCTGCATTCTGCGCCTTGATGCTTGCTATACGCGTACTGTCCACTCTGCTCATCTGCCCTGCTCCCACACCAAGCGTCTGTCCGTCCTTGCAAAACACAATTGCGTTGGATTTCACATACTTTGCTACGCGCCACGCAAACAACAAATCTTGAAGCTGTTTCTTGCTTGGTTGAAGCCCGGTAACCACCTTCAATTGTGATGCCTGAACGTTAAGCACATCTGGAGTCTGAACTAGCAGGCCACCGCTGACGCGCTTGAAATCGAACAAGTTATGCGCATTCGACAACGGAACGGTAAGTACGCGCACGTTCTGCTTGGCTGCGGCAACCTTCAGTGCCGCCTCTGATGCGGACGGTGCAATGATCAACTCGACGAACTGGTTTGCTGTGATCTGACTCGCACTGTCAACATCAAGCTCGCGATTAAAAGCGATAATTCCTCCGAATGCTGAAGTCGGGTCTGTCGCATATGCAAGCTTGTAAGCATTATGTGGGCTGTCAGCGACCGCAACGCCACACGGGTTGGCATGTTTCACGATCACACATGCAGGCTGATTAAAAGTCTTGACAAGTTCCCAAGCCGCATCGGCATCCCCGATGTTATTGTACGAAAGCTCCTTACCCTGCAACTGGGTATAGTCGGCAATACCCCCAGGTACTGGCTCGAGATCCCGGTAAAACGCTGCCTGCTGATGCGGGTTTTCGCCATAGCGCATATCCTGGAGCTTTCCAAAGTTAAAATTGATCTGTGCAGGGAACGGACTCTTCGTGCCGTCCGGATTGGTTGATGTGAGATAGTTGCTAATCGCTGAATCGTAAGCAGCGGTGTGAGAGAACGCTTTCTTTGCCAAGTCAAAACGAGTCAAGTCAGACACTGAGCAAGTGTTGGTCTGCATTTCGGATAGCACATCCGCATAGTCCCCCGGATCAGTGACGACTGCGACATGTCCATAATTCTTTGCTGCCGCACGAACCATCGTAGGGCCGCCTATATCGATGTTTTCGATGGCATCCTCCAAAGAACAATCTGGTTTTGCGATAGTTGCTGCAAACGGATACAGGTTCACCACCACTAGATCAATGGTCGGAATTTCATGCTTCTTCAGAGTGGCAACATGCTCCGGAAGATCCCGCCTGGCAAGAATGCCGGCATGTACTTTAGGTTGCAGGGTCTTCACGCGCCCGTCAAGCATCTCCGGAAAGCCGGTGTAATCGGCCACCTCGGTGACAGGAATGCCCTTGTCGGCAAGCAGCTTTGCAGTGCCGCCGGTGGATAATATTTTCACACCAAGCTGATTCAGACCCGATGCGAATTCAACCACGCCTGATTTATCCGATACGCTGATGAGCGCTTGTTTGATTGCTGCCATGATGATCCCAGTTAAATTACATGAAACTTGCTAGCCAATACATACTGTTGTGCGCAGCCTTAGCGCAACAGGTCAGCAGGTCATTGGAATGATTAATCATGTGATGCCATGTTCAAGCATCTTTTTTCGTAAGGTGTTTCGATTGATGCCTAGCATCTCAGCGGCGCGTGTCTGATTTCCACCAACATGCTCCAGGACAATTTCAATCAACGGCTTCTCTACGCAGTTCATTACCATGTTGAACATGCCACAGCACGGATCCTCGCCATCAAGGTCCCGGAAATATTCCTTGATGGCTCTACGAACGTGGCGCGCCATGTCGTTTTCATTTATCAGAACATCATTCATGCGGCCAACTCCTCAAGATACCGCAGCTGAGATCCCTGCTGCTCTTGCTGCGCAAAAAACTCCCCCACTGCCGCCAACTGCTCGGAAGGTGTTTCCAATTGATTCATCCGGTGTCGAAAGTGGGCCGAACCTGTCAGTCCTTTGGTGTACCATGAAATGTGTTTGCGTGCCACGCGTAATCCAGTGTGCTCACCGTAGAATTCATATAACTCATGAACGTGACCCAGAAGCACTTGATGAATTTCATCCACTTCCGGCGCTGGAAGATGCTGACCTGTTTTGAGGAAGTGGTCAATTTCGCGGAACAGCCACGGACGTCCTTGCGCTGCACGTCCTATCATTACCGCATCCGCCCCTGAATACTTCAAGACATGCCTGGCTTTTTCCGGGGAAGTGATATCGCCGTTGGCGATGATGGGTATGTTCACGCTGGTCTTTACGTCGGCGATAGTATCGTACTCTGCCTCCCCAGTGTAGGCACAGGCACGGGTTCGACCATGAATTGCCAGTGCCTGTATGCCGGAGTCTTCAGCAATCCTGGCAATGCGTATCGCGTTACGATTCTGCTTGTCCCAGCCAGTACGTATTTTCAATGTCACAGGAACCTTAACGGCAGCGACCACAGCCTGAAGCAATCGCGCGACCAATGGCTCATTCTGCAACAGTGCAGAACCGGCCATCACATTGCAGATCTTCTTGGCTGGGCAACCCATGTTGATGTCAATTATCTGCGCGCCATTGTCAACGTTATACTTTGCAGCTTCTGCCAGCATGCCAGGTTCAGCTCCAACGATCTGTACGGATATGGGATCGACCTCCCCTTCATGGTTTGCGCGACGTCTGGTTTTTTCCGAGCCATATAACAGCGAGTTCGAAGAAACCATTTCACTTACCGCCATGCCCGCACCCATTCGCTTACACAACATCCGAAAGGGTCGGTCGGTCACTCCTGCCATTGGAGCGACAATGAGATTGTTTTTTAGTTGGTATTTACCGATTTGCATCTTGCGTTAGCCAATGGGAATTTCCGCGAGGGAGGACGATTATAAATGAAACTGGACAGCATGCTATGATTGCTTTCATGAATTTCGATGTAGTGATCATTGGCGGAGGGCTGGTTGGCGCAAGCCTTGCTGCTGCCCTTGGGACAAGCGGGCTGTCGTTGGCAATGGTAGAAAGCCAGACTACTCCTCAATCTTCTGGGGAATGGGATGGGCGAATCTATGCTATCAGCCCGGGCAGTCGCAATTTTCTCGAACAATCCGGAGTATGGCCATTGCTTGAACCTGACCGCTCCTCTCCAGTCGAGATGATGCGCGTTTTTGGGGATACCGGTGCAGAACTGGAATTTAGCGCCTATCAGATGGGTGTTGCCGAGCTGGCTTGCATTCTGGAAAACCGTGCTTTGCATCGCGCACTGTGGCAGAAAATGCAGAGTCAGGAAAACCTCACCTTGATTCAACCGGCATCCTGCGCGGCTCTGCATCTTGGCGATAAAGCTGCAGAGCTTGAACTGGAGGACGGCCGTACCCTGAAAGCAAAACTTGTGGTCGGCGCCGACGGAAGGGATTCATGGGTTCGCAACCAGGCTGGCATTAAAGCGGCGCCAGTGGATTACCATCAATATGGTGTTGTCGCCAATTTCGACTGCGAGTTGCCGCACCGCGGAATCGCTTACCAATGGTTCCAATCGGACGGTATCCTCGCCCTGCTTCCATTGCCGGGCAACCGGGTTTCGATGGTCTGGTCTGTCGTACCAGAGAAGTCAACAGACCTGCTTGCACTTGAGCATGATGAACTTTGCGCGCAGGTAGCCGCAGCCTCGCAACATAAGCTTGGAAAATTGACGATTCTAACTTCGCCTGCGGCTTTCCCATTGCGCATGCTGACTTTGCCGCACATAATCTCCCGGAGGCTGGCACTGATCGGCGATGCCGCGCACAACATCCACCCCTTGGCAGGACAAGGTGTAAATACTGGCTTTCGTGATGCACGCCAACTGACGCAATTGCTGCTCGAACATCGCTCACTAGGCGATTGTGGCGATGCACATTTATTGCGTCGCTATGAACGAAAACGCAAAGAAGATATCTACTCGATGCAGGCTACCACTTTCGGCCTGAAATACTTATTTAATAATGATGATCCGATTCTGCGCAACCTTCGCAATCTTGGACTTGGTGCAACTAATCATCTCACTCCTTTGAAGAAAATGCTGATGCAGCATGCCCTTAATTAACTTTTGAGCCAAATTACATGACTACTCCAATTTTTCTGATGAAACCACCGATCTTACCTTCAACCAGTAAACATAACTCGTTCATAAGTAATGCCAATTCACTGCTTATGTCGATACTGGGTATCCTGCTCCTGATCACCCTGTCTACATCTGCATACGCTGGAGAGAAGGAAATCCGTCAGTCTCTGCAAACTAATTTTCCCGGCATAGGTAAAATCGAGCACATCATTGTTACACCCTATGCAGGACTGTATGAAATCCTCATTGAAGGACAGTTGCTTTACACCGATTCAAAGGGCTTATACCTGTTTGACGGTAACATGATCGAGACCAAGACCCGCCGAAACCTCAGCGAGGAACGACGCCGTATTTTATTCGCAATAGATTTCGACCAGTTGCCATTAGAGTTGGCTGTAAAAAAAGTAAAGGGGAATGGCAAACGCAGACTTGCTCAGTTCACGGACCCGAATTGCAGTTTCTGCAAGCGACTGGAAAAGGAGTTAGACAAAGTCACTGATGTCACGATATACAGCTTCCTTTACCCGATATTCCCTGGCTCTGATGAAATCGTCCGCAACGTGCTTTGCTCGAAAGACCCAGTCAAGACTTGGGACAACTGGATGCTGAGCGGTATCGCTCCCGAGAAAGCCTTATGCGATACACCTCAAACCGAACAGGTAAAGGCACTTGGGCAGAAATTGCGCGTCAGCGGCACACCAAACATCATTTTTGGCAACGGAATACAATCACCAGGTTATTTGTCTGCTCAAGACTTGGAAAAAAATCTGAATGAGCCGGTAAAAAAGTAGCGACGAAATCTAAGGCAAGTTATTTATTATTAATGGAATATTCCCCTGAGCTCGCTTAGCTCTCCCCTTGGGTGGGCGATTTCACCGCATTGTGGAATGGGCATCTGCTGAAATTAATTAAGGTGACAACTCTGGTTCAGCACCCTTCGGAAACAACACCCACATCTGACCTGCCTGTTTCATCCGTCCCGCTTGGTTTCCAGCCTGTTCGCCAAAGCCCCAGAAGAAATCCCCGCGCACCGCCCCCTTGATAGCACCACCTGTATCCTGGGCCAGCATGAGGCGGTTCAATGGCTCGGTGGTATTCGGATAGGTAGTAGAAAGAAAGACCGGTGCTCCAAGCGGGATGGTTCGAGTATCAACCGCCAGGCTGTACTCATTTGTAAGAGGCACCCCCAAAGCGCCCAAGGGCGCTGGCAAATCATTCGGTAATTCTCGGAAGAACACATAGCTGGGATTCTGCTCCAACAGGCTGGCTAGTTTCTCTGGGTTTTTCTCCGCCCAAAACTTGATGTTCTGCATCGATGACTCTTCTATCTTGAAAGCGCCCATCTCCACCAGCACCTTGCCAATGGAGTTATATGGGTGTCCGTTCTGTTCCGCGTAACCAACTTTCACGAGGCTGCCATCTGGCAGTTGAATGCGCCCTGAACCCTGGATTTGCAGGAAGAATAAGTCGACAGCGTTGTCTACCCAGAATAGTTCGTGCCCCTGAAGCGGAGCCTTGCCGTTATCAATTTCTCCGCGATCATAGTAAGGAACGATACGCTTGCCTTGCAGACGACCACGCAAACGCAAGTCCTTCAACTGTGGATAAACTTCACCCAAATCTATTGTCAGCAGATCGTTCGGAACACCATACAGGGGATAGCGAAAGCGAGCAGTTTTGACGCGACTGCCATAGAGCCTGGGTTCGTAATAGCCGGTGATCAAGCCTTGGGAGGAACCATCAGGATTGAATACCTGATAGGGAATAAACTGCTCCTCAAAAAAGGCGTGCAAAGAACTATTGTCTGGTTGCTTCAGTTCGTTAGCGCTAATGCAGACCGGTTGCCAACCGGGTTTGTTCCTGAGTGCGACGCAGCTTTGCCAGAAAGCGCCCCAGGCTGGCTGCAGATCTATAGACTGCCAATCCGGAAGCATTTCCCACTTGCTGACTGCAAACGGGGCATAGGGCGATGTATCTAAAGGTAACGACACAACAGGCGGCTTGGATGTGCCGCAGGCTACAAGGAAAACCATCGGCAACAACAGGATTGTCAGACGTTGTATCAGTATTTTACGAAAAGAAACATAAATATTGCTAATGCAAGACACGGGGGACACTCAATACGAATTGCGGAATTTCGACATCATACTGCTCGCCATCTTCTGATTGCATCTGGTAACTGCCCCGCATCGTGCCAACTTGGGTCGCCAATACAGTGCCGCTGGTATACTCAAAACTTTGGCTAGGCTTGAGCAAAGGTTGCTCACCCACCACGCCCTGCCCACGCACTTCCTGAACATGATGGTTGGCATCGGTAATGATCCAATGGCGGCTGATCAGTTTAGCTGGCACACTTCCATGATTGGTAATGCTGATGGTGTAGGAAAATACGAAACGGTTGCCCGCTTCATCGGATTGTTCTGGCAAGTAACTCACCTGCACTTTTATATCAATGTCATGTGTATCAATCTTTTCCATGAACGGCATTTGAACCGATTTTTGCTGCCATCGCAAGGGGCTCGCAGCGCTTTTGTGCTAATCTGCACATGTATTTTTTTGGTGATGTTGAATCATGAATGGTTATTTGAAACGCATACTTAATGCGCGCGTCTACGATGTTGCAATCGAAAGCCCGTTGGAATATGCCCCCAACCTGTCTGCGCGGATTGGCAATACGGTGTTGCTCAAGCGAGAAGATGTGCAGCAGGTATTCTCATTCAAGCTGCGTGGGGCATACAACAAGATGGCGCAACTTACCCCCGAACAACTCAAGCATGGCGTGATCGCCGCTTCTGCAGGAAATCATGCGCAGGGCGTGGCCCTAAGTGCACAAAAGCTCGGCTGCAGTGCCGTTATCGTGATGCCTTCTACAACACCGCAGATCAAGATACAGGCAGTGTCAAGTCGTGGTGCAAAAGTGGTACTGCATGGCGATTCATATTCCGATGCTTATCAGCATGCACTAGAGTTGGAGCAGCAGAGCCGGATGACATTTGTCCATCCCTATGACGACCCGGATGTTATCGCCGGACAGGGCACAATTGCCATGGAAATCCTGCGCCAGCATACCAATCCAATCCACGCGATTTTTGTTCCCATTGGCGGAGGCGGGTTGATCTCCGGCGTAGCTGCCTATGTCAAGCTACTGCGCCCAGATATCAAGATCATCGGCGTTCAACCGATTGATTCAGATGCCATGTATCGCTCGCTGAAAGCCAAGCGGCGCATTACGCTAGACCATGTCGGCTTGTTTGCAGACGGCGTGGCGGTAAAACAGGTCGGCTCTGAGACATTCCGCCTGTGCCGAAAGTTGGTTGACGAAATCATCCTGGTGGACACTGACGCGGCCTGTGCCGCACTCAAGGACGTATTCGAAGACACACGTTCCATCCTAGAGCCAGCGGGCGCACTTTCAGTTGCAGGAGCAAAAAAATATGCCGCACGAGAGAAGGTCAAGGGCGAAACGCTGGTCGCCATTGCCAGTGGCGCAAACATGAATTTTGACCGCCTACGTTTTGTTGCAGAGCGCGCAGAGATCGGTGAAAAACGCGAGGCAATATTGGCAGTCACAATACCTGAGACGCCTGGAAGCTTCCGGAAATTCTGCTCGCTGCTTGGAAAACGCAACATCACCGAGTTCAATTATCGTTATGCCGACCCTAAGGCAGCGCAGGTATTCGTCGGCATTCAGGTCCGCGACCAAAAGGAAACTGAGGAATTGGTCAACAAATTAAGCCATAATAATCTCGCCACATTGGACTTGAGTAACAACGAAATGGCAAAGCTGCATCTGCGACATTTAGTCGGCGGCCATGCTCCGGAAGTCAAGGACGAGATCATTTTTCGCTTCGAATTCCCTGAGCGTCCCGGCGCATTGATGAACTTTCTCAACAGCATGAGCCACAATTGGAATATCAGCCTATTTCACTATCGCAATCACGGTGCCGATTACGGTCGGGTGCTGGTCGGTATGCAAGTGCCACACCACGATAAAATGGCATTGCGTGAATTCCTTGACTCGCTCGGTTACCGTTACTGGGACGAGAGTGACAATCCGGCATATCGGTTGTTCCTTGGTTGATCCGCAATGCCAGCATTGCCACAAACATCCAAGCCTGATATCCGAAAGAAAATTCTTGCGCTGCGTCAACAACTACCCGCAGAAACACGTGCCGCGTACAGCCAGACTATCGCAGAACGCCTAATGCAGCAGCCTGAATACCAGAATACTTCTGCAATTCTGGGTTACATGAATTTCGGGACTGAATTCGCAAGCGAAGTCTGGATAACGAAGGTTCTGGCGGAAGGAAAGAAATTGGCACTACCGCGAGTTAACCATCACACCAATCAACTCGATTTGTTTTGGGTGAAAGACCCCGAATTCCAGCTGGCCGCAGGGTTATGGGGTATCCGCGAACCGATAGTCGAACGGTGTGAGCGGGTGTCAGCTTTAAATGAGGTAGAATTCGCACTTTTACCGGGTGTGGCTTTTACCAAAAAGGGCGCACGTCTGGGCTACGGAGGCGGATTTTACGATAAGCTTCTGGCACGCATGGATCGTCGGCCCACGTTGGTTGCCGCTGCTTTCGAACTGCAGATCATGGAGCAAATTCCGCAGGAAGCGACAGATGTGAAAGTCGAGTGGATCATCACCGAGCAAAAGACAATCAAATGCTCGGCTTAAGCCAACCTAATATATACCGCTGCAATTAGTGAGAGAACGAAAAAATGTCTTCATTACCTGATTACGATCCGCAAGAAACCCAAGAGTGGCTGGACGCCCTCGAGTCAGTGCTGGAAAAAGAAGGGGTAGAACGAGCCCACTTTCTACTCGGGCAACTGATGGACAAGGCGCGAAGTTCCGGTGCAAGCATGCCTTTCAGCGCAGTCACTCCTTACTGCAACACCATTCCGCTCGAAAAAGAGCAGCGCTCTACAGGCAACCAGGATTTGGAGCATCGCATCCGGGCATGGATGCGCTGGAACGCTATGGTGTTGGTCTTGAATGCAAATCGTGATTCATCCGAGCTGGGTGGTCATATTGCCAGTTTTGCCTCTGCAGCAACATTGTATGACGTCGGTTTCAATCATTTTTTTCACGGCAAGACAGATAGCCACGGCGGCGATCTGGTGTATTTTCAGGGTCATTCATCACCCGGCATCTATGCTCGCGCCTTTCTTGAAGGGCGCATCAGCGAAGAACAGATGTATAAATTCCGACAGGAATCCGAGGGGGGTGGCTTGTCTTCCTACCCACATCCGTGGCTGATGCCAAACTTCTGGCAGTTCCCAACCGTTTCAATGGGTCTCGGTCCGCTCATGGCGATTTACCAGGCCCGATTCATGAAATATTTGGAACATCGTGGCATGGCTCAGACCGCAGGACGAAAGGTGTGGGCTTTCCTAGGTGACGGCGAGACCGACGAACCGGAATCACTAGGTGCTGTTTCGATGGCTGGGCGCGAGAAACTCGACAACCTGATCTTCGTTGTCAATTGCAACCTGCAACGCCTTGACGGCCCGGTGCGTGGCAATGGCAAGATTATCCAAGAACTGGAAGGCGTATTCCGTGGTGCTGGCTGGAATGTCATCAAGGTGGTTTGGGGCGGCAAATGGGATCGATTGTTAGCCAAGGATAAAAATGGCTTGTTGCAAAAACGCATGGAGGAAGCGGTAGACGGCGATTACCAGACTTACAAGTCCAAGGATGGCGCCTATGTACGAGAGCATTTTTTTGGCAAGTATCCGGAATTGCTTGAAATGGTTGCAGATATGACCGACCAGGAGATCTGGTATTTGAATCGCGGCGGTCACAGCACTCAGAAGGTATTTGCGGCTTATGCGGAAGCTACCAAGCACAGCGGCCAGCCGACCGTAATCCTGGCGAAGACGGTAAAGGGCTATGGCATGGGTCAGGCGGGCGAAGGACAAAACATTACCCACCAACAAAAGAAGATGACAGGTGAAGTGTTGTTAAAATTTCGGGATCGTTTCAACATACCACTGAACGACGAGCAAGTTGCCAGTCTGAATTTTTATCGTCCTGCACCAGACAGTCTGGAAATGAAATACCTTGCCGAACGAAGCAGGGAGATGGGCGTGGTGCCTCAGCGTACACCCGTCACTGAACCGCTACAAATTCCAGAACTTGAAGCCTTTGATACATTACTTAAGGGCACCGAGGATCGAGAGATCTCGACCACGATGGCATTTGTTCGCCTGCTTGGCATCCTGGTTAAAGACAAGAATATCGGCAAGCAAATCGTACCGATTGTCCCGGACGAGTCTCGTACATTCGGCATGGAAGGCATGTTCAGACAATTGGGAATTTTCTCGCAGCAAGGTCAGCTCTACACTCCACAGGATGCTGATCAGCTGATGTTCTACAAGGAAGACAAGTCTGGGCAGATATTGCAGGAAGGCATCAACGAAGCCGGCGCTATGTCATCATGGATCGCTGCTGCGACTTCTTATGCCAACCACGGCAAGGCGATGTTGCCTTTTTATATCTATTATTCAATGTTCGGCTTCCAACGCATCGGTGATCTTGCATGGGCTGCCGGAGATATGCGAGCACGCGGCTTCCTGCTTGGAGGCACCGCGGGTCGGACCACCCTGAATGGCGAAGGTTTACAACACGAAGACGGTCATAGCCATCTGATGTCGGCGACCATACCAAATTGCATTTCCTACGACCCTACCTTTGCATATGAACTCGCTGTGATCATCCACGACGGTATGCGCCGCATGTATATCAACCAGGAAGACGTGTTCTATTATCTCACCGTGATGAACGAAAATTATGCTCATCCAGCGATGCCAAAGGGGGCGGAAGCAGGCATCGTCAAGGGGATGTATCTGTTTAAGGAAGGAAAAGCGAAATCTGATGCCAAGAAAGTTCAATTACTCGGCAGTGGCACGATACTTCGTGAAGTAATTGCTGCGGCAGATTTGCTGGAGAAGGACTTTGGAATTTCCTCCGACATCTGGAGTGTGACCAGCTTTACCGAACTCCGCCGTGAGGGCATGGATTGCGAACGTTGGAACATGCTGCATCCTGAAGCCAAGTCGAAGATAAGTTATGTCGAGCAGTGTCTGGCAGGTCGAAATGGGCCGGTGGTCGCTGCTACCGATTACATGCGCTCGTTCGCCGACCAAATTCGCGGATTTCTACCAAAGCATTACAAAGTACTGGGCACCGACGGCTTTGGCCGTTCCGACACTCGCAAGAAGTTGCGCAAGTTCTTTGAGGTTGACCGACATTACATCGCTATCGCAGCATTGAAGTCATTGGCCGATGAAGGTTCCATCAAAGTTAGCCAGGTCAGCAAAGCGATCAAGCTATATAAAGTTGATACAGACAAACCGAACCCAACGACTCTTTAAGGTTAAGGGGAGACACACTGTGGCAGAAATCAAACAAGTAATTGTGCCGGACATCGGCGACTACAAGGATGTAAGTATCATCGATGTTATGGTCAAGGCAGGTGACAAGATCAACGCCGAGGATAACCTTATAACGCTGGAAACCGACAAAGCAGCCATGGATGTACCTTCTCCTTACACGGGTGTAGTCAAGGAATTGAAGGTAAAGGTCGGTGACAAGGTATCGCAGGGATCTGTGATCCTGATGCTGGAAAGCAGTGATTCCGGTGGTGTACTGCAAAAGAATGATCAGTCATCCCAACCAACGCCTAATAAGGCCACCGCGCCTGCTGCAAAAGAGGTTTCTGAAAAAGCTGTTGAGGCCAAAGTACCCTCACAGGTTGCTCGGGCAGACGCCCAACCTTCTACTCAGGGTATGGCGCAACTGCTCAACCGCGACACTTCTTCAGCAAAAGCTCATGCCAGCCCCGCCATACGCCGTTTCGCTCGCGAACTAGGCGTTGATATTGTTCTTGTAAAGGGAAGCGGAGAAAAAGGCCGTGTCACCAAGGACGATGTGCAAAATTTTGTCAAATCTGCCCTTGGTCAAACGCGAGGTGCTGCTGGTGGAAATGGGCTGCAGGTATTAGCTATGCCGGTGGTAGATTTCGCCAAGTTCGGCGCAATCGAAAGCAAGCCATTGTCGCGCATCAAGAAACTCTCGGGCGCGAACCTGCATCGCAACTGGGTGACCATTCCACACATTACTCAATTCGATGAAGCTGATATTACCGAAATGGAGGCCTTCCGCAAGGAACTCAATGCGGAATACGCCAAGCAGAACATCAAGATCACACCACTGGCTTTCATGATCAAGGCAGTCGTTGTCGCGCTGCAGAAGTATCCCGAATTCAACGCATCCCTGGATGCAAGCGGCGAAAATTTGATACTCAAACAGTATTTCCATATTGGCGTGGCAGTGGATACACCGGAAGGCTTGGTTGTGCCGGTTTTGCGCGATGTAGACAAGAAAGGTATCGTTCAACTTGCCAAGGAACTCGGCGAAATCAGCACGCGCGCACGGGAGAAAAAGATTACTGCTGCTGAGATGCAGGGCGGTTGCTTTTCGATCTCTAGCCTTGGTGGTATCGGCGGGACTGCTTTCACACCCATCATCAATGCGCCAGAATTGGCAATCCTGGGGGTGTCCAAGGCCATCATCAAACCAATGCATCAGGATGACACGTTCGTGGCTCGGTTGATGTTGCCGTTGTCAATGTCGTACGACCATCGCGTAATCGACGGTGCAGCAGCTGCGCGCTTTATCGTTTTCCTCTCGCAGGTATTGTCCGATACGCGCCGTCTGGCACTGTAGGGAAAGAAAGCCGGATGAATTTCGAAATAAACCACACAGCCGTATGGGTCGCTTCAGTCGTATATTTTCTCATTGGTGGGCTATGGTACGCGCCGTTCCTGTTAGGTAAAAAATGGTTGTCGCTCAACCATATCAGCGAGGCTGACCGTACCACCAACCTAAGGGCCAATGGAGGTTTGGGAATATTCCTGGGTGTATCATATGCGGGAGGAGTCATATCAATTTATGCGTTGGCTTGCTTGCTTTCGGCCGCAAAGATAACCATGATCCTCAACGCAGCATTGACAGGATTTCTGCTGGGTATTGCTTTCGTTCTGCTGCCCACTGCAGTCAGCAACCTATTTTCCATGCGCTCGTTCTGGCTGACATTGATCGATGCGGGTTACGTGGTGTTAGCACTTACCATTAGCGGCGCAATACTGGGCGCATGGCAATAACACCCATCGGCATTCTGGGTGGCACTTTTGATCCGATCCATTTCGGTCATCTGCGGCTTGCCGAGGAAATGCTGGAGCTTGCGGAACTCAAGTTGATCCGCTTCATACCTGCCGGTACGCCACCGAATCGAGATATGCCTAAGGCATCAGCAAAGCATCGCAGCGCCATGGTAAGACTGGCAATAGCAGAGCAGCCTGCATTTGTGATGGACGAACGGGAAGTTGATCGGACCACACCTTGCTATACAGTAGACACCTTACGGGAATTGCGTATGGAATTGGGAACAGTGCAACCATTGTGCCTACTGATGGGTGGTGATGCATTTCTTCAATTGCACACTTGGCACGAATGGGAGCAATTGTTCGAACTGGCACACATCGTGGTGGGATCCCGACCCGGTTTCACCCTTGAAGAGCGTATCCAAAGTGCCAACGGAAAATTGCGCAATCAATTTATGCAGCGACTCTGCACAGTGCAGGCATTGTCACAGCAGGCCTGTGGCGGGATCGTAGAACTGGCGATTCCGAAACTGGAAATCTCCGCCACACTGATCCGCAACCGTGTTGCGGAAGGACGCAGCATTCGTTACCTGCTTCCGAAAGTGGTTGCCGAATACATTCAACAACATCATTTATATTTAACATGCTGACTACAGAAGAAAAAACTCAAGCCGTTGTCGATGCCCTTGAAGACATCAAAGCGGCCAACATCACCGTAATCGATACCAGCAAACTCAGTCCGCTATTCGATCGCATGATCATCGCAAGTGCTGCTTCAAAGCGACAGACAAAAGCGCTTGCAGACAATGTAGTGGTCAAATTGAAAGAACTGGGCGAACAAGTGATGGGTTGTGAGGGTGAAGACAGCGGTGAGTGGATACTAGTCGACCTAAATGAAGTACTGGTACATATCATGCAGCCAGCTATCCGTGATTACTATAACTTGGAGGAGTTGTGGAGCAAGGCGCAGGCCGCAAGGCCAAAGCTGGCCAAACCGCCAATATAATCATTGCGATGACATGATAGTATTGTTTTAATATCATATGATTTCCCACATTTTCGATGTTGGTTTTTATTCCAGACTTTCCGTGGTCAAGGTATTAAATTAATGAAGTTGATTATAGTCTCGGTCGGACACAAGATGCCTGACTGGATCACGAAGGGCTTCGACGAATACGCCAAACGAATGCCGCGCGAAGCCAAGATCGAACTTTTGGAGATCAAGCCAGAGCCTCGATCAACTGGCAAAACAGTAGGGCAGATCAAGGCATCAGAAGGACAGCGAATTCTCGCTGCACTGCCGCAGGACTGTCTTCGCATAGCAATGGACGAGCACGGCAAGCAACTGACTACCAAGGAACTCGCGGAACAAATGCATGTGTGGATGCGTGAGGGCAAAAACGTGGCATTCATTATCGGCGGCGCAGATGGACTGGATGTATCAGTCAAGAACGATGCAAGCCAGTTGATGGCATTATCGGCTCTTACCTTGCCTCACTCCATGGTGCGCGTATTGTTATCCGAACAGTTGTACCGGGCACACAGCATGATGCACAATCACCCTTATCACCGTGAATAACACATAGTTGAAATTGCTCTTCGTCATCATGTGCTTCAAATGGGACAAATTTACTTATGCGCATATTACATCCACGTATCTATCTTGCATCGCAGAGTCCCCGTCGCAGGGAGCTGTTAAAGCAAGTAGGAATAAATTTCGAGATGTTGCTGCTGCGACAGGATCCACGGCGCATAGTTGATATAGATGAAACACCACTTCCAGATGAGCATCCTGAAGACTATGTGCTGCGAATCTGCAAGGCAAAGGCTCTTGCAGGATGGGGGTCGCTTCGATTTCGCGGTTTACCGCCCTTCCCTGTTTTGGCCGCGGATACCACAGTCGTATTGGGCGGTGTTATCTTCGGAAAACCGGTTGACGCCGAACAAGCCGCATCGATGTTGCGTCAGTTATCTGGCCGCGAGCACCAGGTACTCAGCGCTGTCGCAATCGCGATGAATGAACATGTTGAAGCAGCGCTTTCCATCTCCACAGTCCGATTTACCGAACTCAGTGACGACCGCATCCACCGTTACCTGCTAAATCGTGAATATCTGGACAAGGCAGGTGGTTATGCAATCCAGGGGGTCGCAGGTGCATTCATCGAACACATTTCCGGCAGTTATTCTGGTGTAATGGGCCTGCCGCTGTTCGAGACCGTACAATTGCTGCATCGCTTTGACTGCCCGACACCTTGATCATTCCTTATGAGTGAAGAAATACTGATCAATGTCACCCCACAAGAATCACGTGTTGCAGTGATGCAACTCGGTGTAGTTCAGGACGTATATATAGAACGTAGCAGCAGCCGAGGAATCGTCAGCAATGTGTATTTCGGCAAAGTCCTACGCGTTCTACCGGGAATGCAATCCGCATTCATTGATATCGGCTTGGAACGCTCTGCATTCCTGCATGTAGCTGACATCTGGGAAAACAGCGTAAATGGCGACACTGCCAAGCCGATTGAAAAAGTCCTGTTCGAAGGACAGACCCTGCCAGTGCAAGTCATTAAGGAACCCATAGGTACCAAAGGTGCACGTCTTTCCACTCAACTAAGTATTGCCGGGCGTACGCTCGTGTACCTACCAAAAGAGACACACATCGGAGTATCGCAGCGAATCGAGAACCCCGAACAGCGCGAGGCATTGCGTGCAAAACTGATGGACACGTTACCACAGGAACATAGCGGAGGTTACATCATACGTACCGTGGTGGAAACAACGGCTGATCCAGATTTTCTGGCTGACATCTCCTATCTGGACAAGTTATGGGCCAATTTGCAGGCAGCAGCCAAAACTGCAAGTGCTCCTCAGTTGTTATACCAGGAACTCGACATCAGCTTGCGGGTGTTGCGCGATTTCGTCAATGAGGACACTACCCGTATCCTGATCGATTCACGAAGTACATTTCAAAAGATGTTGGAGTTTGCTCAAGCCTACAATCCAAGTGCGGCCGATAGATTGGAACACTATTCTGGTGTTCGTCCGCTGTTCGATTTGTACAATGTGGAAGAGGAAATCGAACAAGCATTATCCAAGCGTGTTGATCTGAAATCCGGAGGTTATCTGATCATTGACCAAACCGAAGCTATGACCACAATTGACGTGAACACTGGGGGATTTGTCGGACTTCGCAATTTCGATGACACAATTTTCAAGACCAACCTGGAAGCCACACAAGTCATTGCTCGACAACTCCGATTGCGCAACCTTGGGGGAATCATCATTTGTGACTTCATCGACATGGATACCCAGGAACATCGCGACGCAGTACTTGAAGAATTCAACAAGGCCTTGGCACGGGATCACACTCGCATTAGCGTAAACGGATTTTCACCTTTGGGCTTGCTGGAAATGACTCGCAAGCGTACCCGCGAAAGCCTGGCACACGTCCTTTGCGAACCTTGCCCAACTTGTCAAGGCCGCGGGGAAGTAAAAACGGCACAAACAGTATGTTATGAGATCCTGCGTGAGATCCTGCGTGAAGCCCGCCAATTCAACGCACGCGAATACCGCATCCTTGCCTCTCAACAAGTCATTGATCTTTTTTTGGAAGAAGAATCTCAAGCACTGGCCGAACTATCAGATTTCATTGCAAAGCCAATTTCGATGCAGGTAGAAACGCTTTACAGCCAAGAACAATACGACGTTATCTTGATGTAGTATGTTCTAAACCAGTTACGCGTCTCAATAATTACGAACAAGCGGTAGGCAAGTCTGATCACATGCTGAATCAGAGCTCACTGGCTATCCAGAAGTTTTTCCGGGTCGACTTTACTTCCGATGATGGACAATATCTTGCAGCGTGATTGCGCTCCCTGTTTCAATTCTACCCGGCGCAAGGGCACTGAAAACAAATCCGCGATGAATTTCTGCAGAGCTAAATTTGCACGACCATCAACCGGAGGTGCAGCCAAACGAATTTTCAGCGCTCCACCGTGTAATCCAGCGATTTCATTACGCTTGGCGCCAGGCTGAACATGAAGGTTCAGGGTCAGCATCTCGCCATTTCGGCAATACCATGAAGGCATGTTAGAGCAGATTCATCGCAGCTATCTCCAGCATGCGAACTGGAATAATCACGATCAATTGACAGACAATGATCAGCAACAGGGCAGACAAATCAAGGCTTCCTAGCATCGGAAGCACCCTGCGTAATGGCTGAAGGAAGCGATGGGTGATGGATGTCAGTAACGGGGCAATCGGCGTGTAGGGATTCACCCAGGACAGAATCGCCTGAACGAAAACCGCCATCATTAGTAAATATATACTGATTTTCAGCAGCTTGACCATTGCCAACAACATCAGGCCGGGCAACACAAATCCGTGAAACTGGAAACCCTGCAACCACAAATAACCAATAAGATATAGAATTTCAAACAGCAAAGATAGCAGCAGGGATGCGCTATCCAATCCTTTTATGGGAGGAACAAAGCGGCGAATGCGCAGCACCACAAAGTCAGTGAGTACCATTACAAACTCACCAACCGGATTTCGCATCGGGGCACGAAGCCATTGCAAATGAAAGCGCAATAACAATATCGCCGCAAAAGGTTGCAACAGAACATCAAGCAGGAACATGATTGCTTCACTAAACATTATTGAATCCTCATGAATCATCACCTAACTCGTCACCCATTTCACGTGCGCGATCTGCTGCAGCCTTGGCTGCCTGAATAATATGCTCAGCAACTTTGTTGGCTGAAAGGCTCAACAAGGCACGCTCGGTCGTCCCGTTCCTAGAAGTTACGCGGTTTTTCAGAACGCTTACGTCCTCATGGCTTGCAACGGCTAATTTGGTTGCTCCCAGAAAAGTCGATAAGCTCAATTGACGAGCCTGATCGGCATCCAAACCCAACTCGAGCGCTGCTTGCTGCAATGCCTCTATGAAGTAAAACACATATGCGGGGCCACTTCCAGAAATCGCCGTAACAGCATCCAGCTTGGCTTCGTCGGTCAACCACAACGTCTCACCTGCTGCTGACAATATACTTTGAGCCCTTTCGCGCTGCTCTTCGCTAACCGAGGGCATAGCAAACAAGCCTGACATGCCGCTCCGTATCAACGCCGGAGTGTTAGGCATCGCTCGTATCACTGCCTGACTGCCGAACCATCGCGCCAAGTCTTCTGTCCGGGTTCCTGCAGCGATTGAAATCAACAACTGGCCTTTCAATTGTGGTGCAAGCTGCAATGCCACTTCGCGCATCTGTTGTGGCTTGACCGCGAAGACGATGGTCTCGCTGCCCACAATTCCTTCGGCAGCATTCTCGAAAGTGCGAACAGCAAAGTCACGTTTCAATCGCGTGCGATTTTCGGCAATGATCTCGACCACGCTAATATCCGAAGCAACAAATCCCTTGCTTAGCATTCCGCCTATCAATGCGGTGGCCATGTTGCCACCGCCAATGAAACATATTTTCATGTCGCTCCCTTCAGGTATATCCGATCGCCGAATATTGCTGTGCCGATGCGCACCATTGTTGCACCTTCTGCGATGGCAGCAGAAAAATCATGCGACATACCCATCGATAATGTATCTAACTGCAAACCCTTCAGATTCAACCGATCACGCAGCTTCCTCAACTGCTCGAAAGATTCACGCTGCAAGTTGAAATCATCGCTTGGTGCGGGAACAGCCATCAAACCGCGCAATGTCAAATTCGGCAATTTTGAGATTTCAATCGCCATTGGCTCCGCATTATCTGGTTCTACGCCACTTTTGCTGGTCTCCAGGCTGATATTGACCTGAAGGCACACCTGTAACGGCGGCAAATGGGTGGGTCGCTGTCTAGAAAGTCTCTCGGCAATCTTGAATCTATCGACGCTATGCACCCAGGAAAAATTTTCTGCAATGGCACGAGTCTTGTTGGTTTGAATGGGACCGATATAATGCCATTCGATGTCTAGGCCGTGAAGCTTATCGATCTTTTCAATTGCCTCCTGAACATAACTCTCGGCAAACCGGGTCTGCCCGGCCAAATAGGCCTCACGTACCGCATTGGAAGGAAATGTCTTGCTGACTGCAAGCAAACTGACTTCCTCGGCATGGCGACCCGCCAGTTTGGCTGCAGCCACGATGGCGTCGCGCACAGCTTGCAAGTTGGAAGCGATTGTTGTCATAATCCAGTGCGCAATAACTACCTAATCCACGCGGCCTAGAAATTTGGATACTGAGGTCATGGCCGCATCATAAATCCGGGACAATTATAATGGATATCACTGAACTGCTTGCCTTTAGTGTCAAAAACAAGGCCTCCGACCTGCATCTGTCTGCTGGACTTCCGCCAATGATTCGCGTGCATGGCGATATCCGCAGGATTAATCTACCTGCAATGGAGCACAAGGAAGTGCATGCGCTGGTGTATGACATCATGAACGACGGGCAACGTAAGTTTTACGAGGAGAACAAGGAAGTTGATTTCTCATTCGAGGTTCCAGGACTAGCGCGCTTCCGCGTCAATGCTTTCGTTCATAATCGCGGTGCTGGCGCAGTCATGCGTACCATTCCATCCAAGATCTTGTCGCTAGAGGACTTGAAGGCACCAAAAAGTTTCGAGTCGATTTCGGATTATCCTCGCGGTATGGTGCTGGTCACCGGTCCGACAGGATCCGGAAAATCTACTACGCTGGCAGCAATGATCAATCACCGCAATGAACACGAAATGGGACATATCCTGACTGTGGAGGACCCAATCGAGTTCGTACACGAAAGCAAGAAATGCCTTATCAACCAACGCGAAGTAGGTCCGCACACCCTGTCTTTCCAGAACGCCCTGCGCAGTGCACTCCGTGAAGATCCCGACGTTATTCTGGTCGGCGAAATGCGTGATCTGGAAACCATAAGGCTGGCGATGACCGCTGCTGAAACCGGCCACTTGGTGTTTGGCACGCTGCACACAAGTTCAGCGGCCAAAACTATCGACCGCATAATTGACGTGTTCCCCGCTGATGAAAAGGAAATGGTACGCGCGATGTTGTCTGAGTCTTTGCGCGCCGTTATCTCCCAGGCGCTGCTCAAGACAAAAGATGGCTCAGGACGGGTGGCTGCGCATGAGATCATGATATGCACTCCTGCAATCCGCAATCTCATCCGTGAAGCCAAAGTACCACAAATGTATTCGGCCATTCAGACTGGACAGGCTTTGGGCATGCAAACCCTCGACCAATGCCTGTCCGGTCTGGTCAAGGCAAATACCATCAGCTCAGCTGAAGCTCGCAGCAAAGCCATGAACAAGGATATGTTCCCCGCCGCCTGACAGGTTATCAGCCATTAGCTGAAGAGAACTACATTAGGAGTTTTTAACATGGAAAGAGACCAGGCTACAGACCTGATACACAACTTGCTGCGTGGCATGATCAGCAAAAATGCTTCTGACTTGTTTATTACCTCTGGCTTTCCTCCCGCCTTCAAGGTGGACGGAAAAATGACGCCCGTATCAAGTCAGGCATTAACTTCCGCCCATACTCAAGAATTGGCCCGCAGCATAATGAACGACCGCCAAGCTGCCGAATTCGAGTCTACTCACGAGTGCAACTTTGCGATCAGCCCGCACGGCATTGGCCGGTTCCGTGTCAATGTTTTCATGCAGCAGCAACGTGTCGGAATGGTTCTGCGAACCATTACCACCAAAATACCTGACCTAGACGAGATGGGTATGCCGCCCGTACTCAAGGATATAGTGATGACCAAACGAGGGTTGGTGATCGTGGTCGGGGGAACTGGATCAGGAAAATCCACCACCCTCGCCGGCATGATCGGTCATCGCAACCGAAACACTTATGGGCACATCATAACCATCGAAGACCCAGTGGAGTATGTGCACGATCACGTAAATTGTCTCATTACGCACCGAGAGGTTGGCGTAGATACCGAATCTTGGCATAACGCGTTAAAGAACACCTTGCGCCAAGCACCCGATGTGATTTTAATCGGCGAGATTCGCGATCATGAAACCATGGAGTATGCTGTTGCATTCGCCGAAACCGGTCACTTATGCCTTGCTACACTTCATGCAAACAGTGCAAATCAGGCTTTGGATCGGATCATCAATTTCTTCCCTGAGGAACGTCGAGCACAGCTACTTATGGATTTATCCTTGAATATCAAGGCATTGATATCGCAACGCCTTATCCCGAAAAAGGATGGGGAGGGACGTGCTGCCGCGATTGAAGTCATGCTCAACTCTCCCTTAATTGCTGATCTGATATTCAAGGGTGAGGTCAACTCGATCAAGGGTGTGATGGCACAGTCGCGAGAGCAGGGCATGGAAACATTTGACGGCGCACTGTTCAAGTTATTCGAAGACGGGAAAATTTCCTACGAGGAAGCCCTGAAGAATGCAGACTCGGTAAACGATTTGCGTTTACGAATCAAACTTGAAAGCAAAAATTCCTTAGACAGGGATGTAATGAGCGGAACTCAAAACATGAGAATCACCTAGAAACTTAATGTTAATTTTCGGTTTGAGAACCAACTCACATTGTGCTAATTATTGCCCTATTCTGTGAGGTAGCGCCGAAAAGATACGATACTTGGCCCTCTACTCGGACAAAATTGCTGCAAGAATTACCACTTATCGCCCCCTCTCCGCCGTTCATCGTTAAAGACTTCAAAAGACAAACGCCTTATCAGACAATTTGTTCCGGCGTTGAATCAATTCGCCCATGCTCTTCTCCTCCCTTTGAGCATGCGTTCTAACACCATGTTGGAACTCCTTTATCCCCCATGCCATAGAGGTTTGGGGGATTTTTTTATGTGGAACGCACTCGAAAATTGCAGTAATAATCCAACGCGGCTTGGTAAATAGTACCGGAACGTTGATATGGACACCTCTGGAAATCCTGTCATGCACTGCTCTAAGTAAAACTCACTTAGGACGGTTACTACCTTTAACGATCTTGTATTCAAGGAGGCGGCACTCGATCGCACCATTGAATAATGGAGTCCGCCTGGAAGGGGAAAGTCGCATCAGTTTCAGTATAGCTTTGTCTGCGGTAAACAGATAAGCTGTCCATCCGCCGAACTTTTTCTTGAGAGCATCGCCCAATTTTGGATAAAGTTCTGCAAGTTCGTCCAATTCACCCATGCGTTCACCGTAAGGTAGGTTCGCCACCAGAATACCATGCTCCGCAGGAGCAGATATTTCAAGCACATTGGCCTGCTTAAGTTGTACACAATCCGAAAGTCCTGCATCGTGTAGGTTGCGCCATGCGGCCTTCAGCGCATCTCCGTAAAGATCGCTGCCATAAATCTCGAGCGGCTTCGCAGGAAACTGCGACGCAATAGCATGCTCGCGCATTCCCGCCCACTTTACGGCATCAAAATTCTTCAGCTTCTCGAATGCAAAGCATCGCGTGATACCGGGTTGGATGTTGAGCGATATCTGAGCTGCCTCGATCAGAAACGTTCCGCTGCCGCACATCGGGTCAAGCAATGGCGTACCGGGCTTCCACCCCGCCAGACGCAATATCCCCGCAGCCAGATTTTCACGTATGGGAGCGATATTGGTGTGTTGGCGGACTCCCCGCTTAAATAGTGCGTCTCCTGAAGTATCCAGATACAGAGTCAGCCTGTTATCTTCGATGAACACATGGATGCGCACGTCTGGCTGCAATGTGTTGACACTCGGGCGCTCGTCGCAATGCGCGCGGAATCGGTCGCACACCGCATCCTTGACCAGCAGCGTGACGTATTCCAAACTTTTCAGTGCACAACGAATCGCTGTCGTGTTCACGCGGATAGTATTGTCAACATCGAACCAGCGTTGCCATTGCAGGTTGAACACAGCCTGATATATATCCTGCTCGGTACGATATTGCGTTTCCTTGATCCGCCACAATATACGACTTGCGATGCGACTCTCCAGATTGACTCGGTAACAAAGCTCCCAATCACCTGAAAAGTGCACTCCACCCTCGGCACTTTTTACCTGTAGAGCGCCGAGATGATCGAGGTCTGCGCTAAGGATTGATTCCAGGCCACGCGGGCAAGGGGCGAAAAATTCCGGCATCAACGAATCAGAACGGCTTTACCGTAACGAGTATGACCACGGCTGTCAGCACAAGCACCGGGATTTCATTAAACCATCGATAAAAAACATGGCTACGGGTATTTTGATCGGCAGCAAATTGCTTGACCAACCTGCCACAATAATAGTGATAACCAATCAGCAATAAAACCAACATTACTTTGGCGTGCATCCAACCGCCGCCTATGCCATATCCAAGCCATAGCCACAAACCAAAACCAATTGCCAGCCATGCGATCGGCGTAACAAAACGGTACAGCTTGCGCTCCATAAGCTTTAGCCTGGCAATCTCTGGAGGTTCAGTCGCCATAGCATGATTCACGAAAATACGCGGAAGATAAAACAGGCCGGCGAACCAGCTCACAACGAAGATTATATGGAATGCCTTTACCCACAACATAAATCACCTCTAATGATTAGTAATACGGCCATATTTCTTAAAGCTCTATTGCTAGAGTCATTCAATGCAATTGATTTGCAAATTTATCGGGAAAGTCTTCTCCTGAACAACACCATCGACACATAAAATCCTGCAAAGGCATAGGCCAGCAACACACCGATATGCAACGGTAAATGTGACGGAACCACATCATTCATCAACGGCCGTGCAAGATTAATCGCATGGGTCAGTGGCAGAACCGACGATATAGATTGCAGAAAAGGGGGCAACTGCTCGACCGGGAAAAACACGCCGCATAATAGCACCATCGGGGTGATGATCAGGGTAAAGTAATACATGAAAAAGTCATACCCTGGCGCAAGTGAAGTCATAATCAATCCGAGTGAAGCAAAGCAGAGCCCCACCAGTAATGATAGTGGGATTATCCATAGAGTCAAAACCGAATGCGACAATCCGAGAATCCAGACCACTAGTAACACTGCCATGCCAGACAAAAGACTTTTGCTTGCAGCCCAGATAATTTCCGCTAGTACAATATCATCCAGCGTGACAGGGGTATTGAGAATAGCCTCCCAAGTACGTTGTTCGTGCATTCGTGCAAACCCAGAATATAGCGACTCGAAACTGGCACTGTTCATGGTGCTGTAACATACCGTTCCAGCTGCGAGAAATGCGATGTAGGACATGCCGTTTATTTCAGGCAGCATTCCGCCAAGGCCATATCCAAGTCCTAACATATAGATCACTGGATCAGCAAGATGTCCAAGCACGGAAGCACCAGCCATTTTTCTCCAAACCATAAAGTTGCGCCGCCATATTGGGAAAAATCTCAGGCTTAATAACGGCAATGAGTAGTCAAATCTGGTCATATTCTTCTTCCATTTTCTGATAGTCCTTTGCCACAGTTACCCAGATCAAGACACTTATCATAATGTCTCCCACCCTTGCCAAAGGTATTCGTCACTTAGAGATATTTCAAACTCAATGTGTCACTTCCAGATAGATAGCGCAACCGCCCAACAAGCAGATCCGCATTAAGATTACATTCGCATGATTTAAAGATGGCCAGAATCCATTCTCATGAACATCATTTTCAACAACCATGTGCGAATGAACTTCACACCCCCGATTATGAACATCTGAGGTCATATATCGGCCGCTGTCTATGTGGAAATAAATTCCAAAACTGCAATGCAAGAGTATTTGAAGAATGAAATACACGAGGCTTATTCTCGCATCTCCCTGCCTGTTAGCTTCAGAAACACATCCTCCAGATTTGCCGGTCGATGTAAATAGTGCAATGACGGTTGTTTCTGCAATTCAAGCAATAAGGGCTGGGCATCTTCTACATAGCAAAATACAGATTCCCCACTTACCTCGAAGCGCTGGGCGAGACGTACGGCATGGCTCTGTGCCCATGCCGCTGCGCTCTCACCGAATATTTCAATGACTTGAGGTTCGATGTTCTGCGCAATCAAATCGCGCGGAGAGCCGCTGCTGATGATCCTCCCATTGTCCAACACAGCAAGGCGATGACATAAACGCTCCGCTTCATCCATGAAATGGGTAGTTAGGAGAAGTGTCTTTCCACGGGCTGTCAGTTCTCGAAGCCGCTGCCATATCAGGTGGCGCGCCTGCGGATCAAGGCCGGTAGTTGGTTCATCGAGAAAGATGACTTCTGGATCGTTCACTAGCGCGCGTGCCAAGGTCAAGCGTCGCTTCATCCCCCCTGACAGCGTCGGCACTCTAGCGTCTCGTTTTCCAGATAAATTCGCAAATTCAAGCAGCTCCGGTAGACGTGCTTCAATTTCTGCATCGCTGATTCCGAAGTAACGGCCATATACAAGCAGATTTTCGGACACCGTGAAGTCGGGGTCGAGATTGTCGAACTGTGGAACGACACCTACACGAAGCCGCGCTGCTCGTGCATGAGCAGGGATGGAATGATCAAAAAGGTGTATATCGCCATTGTCCGGTGCAATCAGTCCGAGCAATAATCGCAAAGTTGTAGTCTTGCCTGCGCCATTTGGTCCGAGCAGTCCGAAACACTCGCCACGCCGTATGGACAGGTTCAACCCATCGACCACCAATTGATCTCCGTAAGATTTGCGCAGATCGTGTGCGCTCATTACGACATTCATCTCAACAATTCCATAGCCCAGATATTTCGTCATTCGCGTACAAATGCAAATGATGTGCCAAAATATTACTATGGCTCATAGCGACCGACCGTTGAATGCATTAATCACAATCTGCTTTAGTTGATTCAAACGCCCATGGAAGAAATGACCTGCTTCAGGCAAAACAACGATGGGTAGATGAATTGGTCGTGCCCAATTCAATACATCAGTCAGAGGAACTACCTCATCCAACTCTCCATGTACCAACAAACAGTCATGCTGAACGGGAGGCATTGCAAAACGGCCCACTGCAGGCGCTATTAAAACAAGCCTGTGAGGATGTGGGTGCAAATGTTGTGCAACGCGAGCCTGAACATAAGCACCAAATGAAAATCCTGACAACAACAACGGCAAATCGCCATACTTATCCTTTGCATAGCGCACTGTCGCCAACACATCTTCCATTTCCCCGTTGCCGCTATCGAATTCCCCTTCGCTAGCTCCCACTCCTCTAAAATTGAAGCGCAATGCAACACATCCTAACTCCACAAATGCTTTCGCCAAAGTCGTAACGACTTTGTTATCCATCGTACCGCCCATGGTTGGCAGGGGGTGAGCAACCACTGCAATGGCTCTAGGATCAGCATCGGGCAAATGCACCATGCCCTCAAGCTGACCGACAGCTCCGGTATAGCTGATTTTTTGTAGCGGGGACATCAAATCTTCAGACGTTCAACGACACGGCCGTTCTTCAAATGCTCATCAATAATCTCATCTAGGTCACTTTCATCTACGAAGGTATACCAGACACCTTCTGGGTAAACTACAACAACAGGCCCTTCGTCGCAACGGTCCATGCATCCGGCGGAGTTAATCCGGATATTATTCTGCTGGTTGGACAAACCTAGTTCTCGCACCTTATCCTTCACATAGTCTCGAGCTCTTTGAGAGCTATGGCTGGCGCAGCAATCCTCGCCATCCTCGCGTTGATTGACACAGAAAAACACATGTTTGTTGTAATAGCTCATTGCATGCTCCTTCTAGGGCTAGAAACTCGAATTATACTTTCCGGATGCGCAACAAGTGAAACAACAGAAGTATCGGAAAAATTAGCGTGATAGTCTGCGCCAATCCGTTGTAGTTGAGCAGATGTCCATAGTGCCAGTGATATACCGACATCGCGGCGGATGGCGTGTTATCTTCGAAAACGATGTTCACGATAGCAAAATAACAAAGGGCAACCACCGCGCCAAATACAAATGAAGCTATGCGCGACAACCATAGCTGAGCGATTAACAACGTCAATCCAAGCAGAATACCCAGAACTGCCTCGCTGTTGATCCACAATAGCAAAGCCCAGGACCTCAACAGCAAAGCAGCCGCAATGAATTTCACCAAGGCCACCATTCCCAGCACTACCATCAGGATGTTGACGACTTTGCGAGGCTCTCGCAAAAGTGTCAGCAGCAAGGTGCCTATCATCAATAGGTTCAGTGTCACGGCAATGCTTTCCCAGAAGTCGAAGGGTGCGGACTGAAGAACTGCAAAAGGCTGACGTGCCACTTCGCTTATGAACACATTACCAAGCATGGGCAAAGAGGGATTGACTTGCCCGAACATCCATAACATCAGCAATGCAAGGCCGAAATCCATTTCCTTACCATGTAAGAAAAGGCTGCTGCGCCAATGTGTCAGTCGATTTAGCAACCATGGCCACGATGCAATACGCACTGCCAACAATACACCCATCAGCATGCCGGTGCTATTTGATAGCAAATCCATATTCGAGCTAATGCGCGCTGGCAGATACATTTGCAGGTATTCCATTGACGCCGACAGTGACATCCCAATCAGCAGACCAACCAGCACACTGGTTACAGCACCAAATCTGGCGCGCAAAGCCAAACCGACAAGAAGCCCGAAAGGTAAATAGGACAATAGGTTCAAGACCGCATCGAACGTTGTATAAGTTAGCCTGAAGGGTACTTCCAGCATCTCGAAAAAATCCATTCCCCGAGAGCGCCACCCAGAAAACGGAGATAGACTGCCGTAAATGATGAACAACGCATATCCGATTGCGAGAAAAGAACGCAGCCGCGCATTGCTTCCAGTGAAAAGTGGTTCTTTCATGCCTTATAACGTTTATGTAAACTATAAATGTACTGCAAGTTTAACCTATACGAATTCACGGTACTTCGTAGTCGAGTTAACTGGGGAGTAAAAGTCATGCTGCTGACAGTCAAACTCCCTTGTACCTGAATCTATCATGTTAAACTGTTCGGGAAGTTGGCCAGACAGTCGCTGCGCACGCAAGTGCTAAGAGGAAAGTCCGGGCTCCACAGAGCAGGATGCCGGTTAATGGCCGGACACCGTGAGGTGATGAAAAGTGCCACAGAAAATAAACTGCCCAAGTACCGAAAGGTAACGGCGATGGTGAAATGGCGGGGTAAGAGCCCACCGCGTGTGTGGTAACACACACGGCACGGCAAACTCCATCCGGAGCAAGATCAAATAGGCAGGTCATGACGTTGCTCGCGTCGTCTGCGGGTAGATCGCTTGAGCGTCAGGTAACGAAACGCCTAGAGGAATGACTGTCCACGACAGAACCCGGCTTATCGGCCAACTTCACCCTATTTCAAATAATTCTTTATTTATCTGGAAAATTGACCTAGTTGTTTAAACTTCGGTCAGTTTGATCGAACCGATATACTGCTTGACCAATATTGCGTCAATGAAAATCCAACAATAAACCGGACTTGTTCCGGTTTATTGTTTAGAAGTCATAACCTCAACCAATATGTGACAAATCAGAAATCAAGATTTACACCGATC
Source organism: Gallionella sp. (assembly GCA_024641025.1). Lineage (GTDB taxonomy): Bacteria > Pseudomonadota > Gammaproteobacteria > Burkholderiales > Gallionellaceae > Gallionella. The sequence continues at coordinate 11,165 of JAHEDW010000003.1, read as the reverse complement.
GTCGCTCCGCCTATGTTGTTATAGTTCACATCGATAGAATATTGAGGTGACATTGCATATCGAATCCCAGCAACAGCATACAACCCACCGGAATCAGAAGAAACATTCAATGGTGCAGAGGGTCCGCTTAATTTATTATTTAATGTATACAAACCCAGGCCTGCGTAAGGTTTGATTTTTGGATTCTGCTTTAAAACGGAACCAAAGTTATATATACCAGCAATTCCAAAGCCATAGTAGCTATACTGATACGTTCCCAAAGGACGATCAAAGGAATCCGTATAACTCTTCCAAAAAACTTGCGCTGAAACCGGTGCATTTTTTACACTGGAGGAAATATCGAAGTCTCCCTGTATACCAAACACGCCATCTCCATCAAAGCCATAATTGATCCCAACACTATTTTTACCCTCAGCAGCTACGGCAGGCGCAGCAAATGAAGCAATTAACAACAAGGCGACAGCAGTTTTTATCATTTGTTACTCCTTAGATTTTATTCAAAAAAGATTTTTGATCCCTTGATATGAATGTCGAACTGCAACCAGCCACATTTGTGTGAACCCTTGCAAAACCTAGAAATTATAATGGAAATATATAAGCAAGTTAATGCCATTTCTGCAACCATTCGATCAGTACAGGCTGTGATATGGATGCATTCGGAAGGTTTATCAGGAACACCACAGGCAGAGGCGAAGCAGCTGCTGGATTCATCAAGCATAACGTAACACCTGATGCGGCTATAAGCTATTTCATCAGACCCGTATATTTTGAAGTAAATTCAAATATGCTATGAAATGCAGCAGTTATGATGCGCGCGGAATTATGTCCGCCGCAATGAGGCACACTATTTACCCAACAGCTCAATGACTTCCAGCAAGCGCTCAACCATCAAGGTCATTTCATCTGTACTGATTACATAAGGCGGCATGAAATATACCGTATTGCCAATGGGGCGCAACAGCAATTCTTTTTCGAGAGCGATTGCAAAACAACGCTGAGGGAAATCAGAATGCCGGCTATCTACCTCAAACGCCCAGATCATTCCAGTATTGCGCCAGTTACGGACCGAGCTATGGGCTTGCAAGGGCTGAGTGATCTTATTTAGAAATGCTGCCTTTTCATGGTTTGATTTCAGCACCCTGTCCTGTTCAAAAATATCCAGTGTGGCAAGCGCGGCGCGGCACGCCAGCGGGTTACCGGTATAAGAATGTGAATGCAGGAATCCTCGAGCAGGCTCGTCCCCATAAAATGACTGATAAATCTCATCAGTGGTCATGACTACGGACAAGGGCAGATATCCACCTGTAATGCCCTTTGAAAGCAGCAAAAAATCGGGAGTTATTCCCTGCTTGATGCCCAATGAACTGTCAAGACCAGTATCTCGTGTAGTTGGCGCCTGTTGGCAGGCAAACATTGTCCCGGTACGTCCCATTCCGACAGCAATTTCATCAGCAATCAAATGCACACTGTATTCTGTGCAAAGCTCTCGCGCGCGCCTTAAATAGATCGGGTGATACATTGCCATTCCCGCCGCTCCCTGAACCAGGGGCTCAATGATCAATGCGGCCAATTGCGAATGATTTTGTTGCAGATGGCGCTCAAGTGCATCCGCACAGCGCAAAGCAAATGCTTCGGCACTCTCTCCTGCAGAAGCATTTCGCCAGTCAGGACAAGGCACGGTAGCCTGATGCCGAATCAACGCACCATAAGCAGAGCGAAACAGCGCCACATCGGTTACAGACAACGCACCCAAAGTCTCTCCGTGATAACTGTTCTCGAGACTTATGAATTCGGCTTTGCCCGGCTTACCGCAATTGAGCCAGTAATGTGCGCTCATCTTCAGTGAGATTTCTGTCGCTGAAGCTCCATCTGATGCATAGAAGCAATGACCCATTCCTTCAGGAGCAAGCGATTTTAACCTTTCAGAAAGTTGTACCACCGGTTCGTGTGTGAATCCTGCAAGCATCACGTGCTCAAGCATCTCCAGTTGTTTCACAAGAGCAGTGTTTATACGTGGGTTGCAGTGCCCGAAGAGGTTCACCCACCAAGAACTCACAGTGTCCAAATACTTTCTTCCATCATAGTCGTATAGCCATACACCCGATCCGCTTGAGATAGGAAGCAAAGGAAACTTCTCATAGCTCTTCATCTGCGAACATGGATGCCACACTGAGGAAAGACTACGGTTAAGAAGCTCGGCGCTGGATTGATGGTAATTTGACATACCTTAATCATAGCCGTTTTTGCTTCGCTCAAGATTATATGGTTGTAATCACGCGATAATTGAGTTAGTTGCATGAAGCAATCCGGATGCCAATATCAGATAGCTTTTTCCCATCAATACCATGGCCTCGCAATAACACACAGCAACCAATTCTCCTACAATTGAATTACAGAATTACAAAGGAGAAATTTACTTGCTTTGAGGATTTCGCCATTTGTGGCATCCTTCACACTCTGTGAACATGCACTAACTGATTATTTGCGCTCCTTAGTTATATATTTGGGAGCCACGGAAGGATAGAAGCAATGAAATGTGTTGATGATTTCCGCCTGTGCTTCGGCAAGCGCGAGATAGTTCCAATCATAATAGGCGGAATGGGCGTTGATATTTCCAGTCGAGAATTGGCCTTGGAGGCCGCACGGCTCGGAGGTATCGGACACATTTCCGATGCCATGTTACCTACCGTGACTGACCGCCTCGACAAAACGAAATTCGTCAGTACGAAGCAAAAGCAATACAAGCTCAACGTCGAAAAAACCGACAAATCGATCGTTAAGTTCGATCTGGCTCAAGTTGCCGAATCGACCCGCTTACACGTCAGCAAGACCATGGAAGCAAAGCGTGGAGATGGCATGATCTTCGTCAACTGCATGGAAAAGCTGACCATGAACTCACCTCGCGAGACACTGCGTGTTCGCCTATGCGGTGCGCTTGATGCAGGAATCGATGGTATTACCCTTAGCGCGGGACTGCACCTCGGTTCGTTCGCATTGATGGAAGACAATCCACGTTTCCGCGATGCACAATTAGGCATCATCGTTTCCTCCCTTCGAGCTTTACAATTGTTTTTGCGCAAGAATGCAAAGCTCAATCGTCTGCCTGATTTCATCGTTGTAGAAGGTCCTTTGGCTGGCGGGCACCTCGGCTTTGGTCTGGATTGGGCAAAATACGACCTGCGTACCATCGTTACCGAGATCCAACAACATCTTCAGGCCGAAAAACTGAATATCCCGGTAATTCCAGCTGGCGGTATATTTACTGGCAGTGATGCGGTGAGTTATCTGGAAACCGGTTCGGCTGCAGTGCAGGTGGCAACGCGTTTTACCGTTGCAAAAGAATGCGGCATCCCAGAAAAGGTTCAGCAGGAATATTTCAAGGCAAACGAGGATGAGATTGAGGTTAACATGATATCTCCGACCGGTTATCCGATGCGAATGATCAAGAGCAGTCCTGCGATTGGTGCCGGAATTCGTCCCAACTGTGAAGCATTCGGTTACCTGCTCGATGCCAATGGCCATTGCGATTATATCGATGCGTACAACCGGGAAGTTGCGTTGCATCCCGATGCCAAAAAGATATCCGTGAAGGAAAAGACCTGTCTTTGCACCCACATGCGCAACTACGATTGCTGGACCTGCGGGCATTACACCTATCGTCTCAAGGATACGACACATCGTAATGCGGATGGCACATACCAGATACTTACTGCTGAACATATCTTCAAAGACTATCAGTTCAGCACCGATAACAACATCACCCTCCCCTAGCCACCTCCATAATAAAAATATTTTCGCCCGGCTCTTGAAATCGGGAGGACACACCCCACTATTGGCACTCACAGGCAGAGAGTGCTAAACTTCGCCTCCATTTTTTAAACCCCTTGTTTTAGGAGACACCAGTATGAAAATCCGTCCTTTGAGCGATCGCGTCATCGTAAAACGCATGGAAGAAGAGCGTAAAACTGCTTCCGGTATCGTAATCCCCGATGCAGCCACAGAGAAACCCGATCAGGGCGAAATAATCGCCGTAGGCAAAGGCAAGGTCAGTGATGACGGTAAATTGCAACCTATGAGCGTAAAGGTCGGTGACCGTATTCTGTTCGGCAAATATGCCGGTCAAACCTTCAAGATGGATGGTCAGGAATATATGACTATGCGCGAAGATGACATCATCGGCATCATTGAAGCTTGAGTTGGAACGTAATTATTGATTTCTAGGAGAAAAAAACATGGCAGCTAAAGACGTAAAATTCCACGATTCGGCACGCAACAAGATGGTGGTCGGCGTGAACATTCTGGCCGATGCGGTCAAGGTCACACTTGGCCCGAAGGGTCGTAATGTTGTGCTAGACAGGTCTTATGGTGCTCCAACTATCACAAAAGATGGTGTATCTGTAGCCAAAGAGATCGAACTGAAGGACAAGTTCGAAAATATGGGCGCACAAATGGTCAAGGAAGTTGCCTCCAAAACTTCCGATGTGGCGGGTGATGGCACAACGACTGCGACCGTACTGGCACAGTCCATCGTTCAGGAAGGAATGAAGTTTGTTGCTGCGGGAATGAATCCTATGGATTTGAAGCGCGGTATCGACAAGGCGGTTATTGCAGCCGTCGCTGAACTGAAAAAAATCTCCAAACCCTGCACTACCAGCAAGGAAATCGCACAGGTAGGCAGCATATCCGCCAACTCTGACACTGTTATTGGCGAAAAAATCGCCGCTGCAATGGAAAAGGTCGGCAAGGAAGGTGTAATCACCATCGAGGATGGCTCTGGTCTGGAGGATGAACTTGATGTTGTCGAGGGTATGCAGTTTGATCGCGGCTATCTTTCTCCCTACTTCATAAACAATCAGGATCGCCAGATGGCAGTACTGGAAAACCCATACGTGCTATTGAACGACAAGAAGATCTCCAATATCCGTGACCTGCTACCTGCACTGGAGCAAGTTGCCAAGTCTGGCCGACCTTTGTTAATCATTGCAGAAGATGTGGAAGGTGAAGCATTGGCAACGCTGGTGGTAAACAATATTCGCGGCATCCTTAAGACAGTAGCAGTCAAGGCTCCTGGATTTGGTGACCGTCGCAAGGCAATGCTTGAAGATATTGCGATCCTGACCGGCGGTACGGTAGTCGCGGAAGAAGTCGGCTTGACTCTGGAAAAGATCACACTGAATGAATTAGGTCAAGCCAAGCGCATCGAGGTGGGCAAAGACAACACCATCATCATTGATGGCGCTGGCAAGGAAGAGGCAATCAAGTCCCGAATCAGCCAAATCAACAAGCAAGCTGAGGAATCAACCAGCGATTATGACAAGGAAAAACTGCAGGAACGTAAGGCTAAGCTGGCCGGCGGTGTTGCTGTGATCAAGGTCGGCGCTGCGACCGAAGTTGAAATGAAAGAAAAGAAAGCACGTGTCGAGGATGCATTGCACGCGACCCGCGCAGCCGTTGAAGAAGGCATTGTTCCAGGTGGTGGCGTGGCATTGCTGCGTGCCAAAACTGCAGTTGCTAAGTTGAAGGGCGACAATCACGACCAAGATGCAGGCATCACTATCGTACTGCGCGCGATGGAATCCCCTCTTCGCGCCATCGTAGACAATGCGGGTGACGAACCTTCAGTTGTGGTGAATAAGGTGCTGGAAGGAAAAGGAAGCTTTGGCTACAACGCTGCCACCAGCGAATATGGCGACATGCTAGACATGGGTGTCGTAGACCCAACGAAGGTGACACGGACTGCTTTGCAAAATGCATCCTCAATCGCCGGCCTGATGTTGACAACCGACTGCATGGTGGCCGAGTTGCCGGAAGACAAGCCTGCTGCTCCTGGTGGCATGGGCGGTGGCATGGGCGGCATGGACGGAATGATGTAATTTTGTTTGTATTGCAGTAATCCGACAAACCCCGCGAAAGCGGGGTTTGTCATTTGGGGTGTTATCGGTATAATGCGCGGCTTCCGAAGTTAGCGGATCCTTAAGTTTAGTTGGCTCGAAATATTGCAGTAAATGGCCTGGTAGCTCAGTCGGTAGAGCAGAGGATTGAAAATCCTTGTGTCGGTGGTTCGATTCCGCCCCGGGCCACCAAATTTAGAATTGGATGGCATTTACCAGCACGCTTGGTTAATGTAATTTCCATGATATGGCATATACAACCGAATCAATAAGTTCTTGAATTGACTTCCAAGGTCTACACTGAAAACGTGCAGACCTTTTTCGTTTTCCCTACTTGGTTGCGCAACAGAATTCCACATGAATAACTCTGCACAAGCAACAATCTCCGCACCAAACACATCAGATATCACTGATGCGGTGGCACATGGAAACGATATTGTGCGTGAAGTCAGACGACGCAGGACTTTTGCGATTATCTCCCACCCAGATGCGGGCAAAACAACACTCACTGAAAAGTTGCTGCTGTTCGGTGGCGCGATCCAAATGGCGGGAACGGTGAAAGCGCGCAAGAGCGGCCGTCATGCAACTTCTGATTGGCTGGAAATCGAGAAACAGCGCGGCATCTCGGTGGCCAGCTCTGTGATGCAGTTCACCTACGATGATTGCGTGATCAATCTGCTCGACACCCCCGGCCATCAGGATTTCTCGGAGGACACCTATCGTGTGCTGACCGCGGTGGACGCGGCGGTGATGGTGGTGGACGCGGCCAAGGGCGTGGAAGCGCAGACCATCAAATTGCTGGAAGTATGCCGTTTGCGCAACACACCCATCATCACGTTCATCAACAAGATGGATCGCGAAGTTCGCGACCCATTGGAAGTGCTGGACGAGATCGAGTCGGTGCTGAAAATTAAATGCGCGCCGGTAACCTGGCCGATCGGCATGGGCAAACGTTTCCAGGGTGTATATCACCTGCTGAATGACGAGGTGCTGCGCTTCTCTCCGGGCGAAGCCAAGGCTGGTCAGGAAGTCGAAACCCTGCGAGGTGCGCAGGTCGAGCAATTAGCGAATCAATGTCCAATCGAAATGAAAACCATGCGCGACGAGACCGAACTGGTCAAAGGCGCGGGCGCGTCTTTCAATTTGCACGAGTTCCTGGACGGGCAACAATCCCCGGTATTCTTCGGCTCAGGCATCAACAACTTCGGCGTGCGTGAAGTGCTGCGTGCGCTGGTGGACTGGGCTCCCGCTCCGTTGCCGCGCGAAACCGATGTACGCATCGTGCAACCAACCGAGGCTGCCTTCACCGGTTTTGTGTTCAAAATCCAGGCCAATATGGATCCGAATCATCGCGACCGTATCGCCTTCCTGCGCATATGTTCAGGTCGTTACACGCCCGGCATGAAGGTCAAACACAGACGCACCGGCAAGGAAATGAAACTCGCCAATGCAGTGACGTTCATGGCCAACGAGCGCACCCGCATGGAAGAAGCTTACGCAGGCGACATCATCGGCGTGCACAACCACGGCCAGCTGCAGATCGGCGATGTGCTCACCGAAGGCGAAGCACTCACGTTCAAGGGCATCCCTTACTTCGCGCCGGAGTTGTTCAGCCGCGCGCGACTGCGCGACCCGATGAAGGCCAAGCAGCTGGAGAAAGGCCTGCGCCAACTGGGAGAGGAGGGTGCCGTACAGGTATTCTCACCGCTGGCTGACAATACACCGCTGATTGGCGCAGTGGGTCAATTGCAGTTCGAAGTGGTCGAACATCGTTTGAAATCAGAGTACGGCGTGGATGCGGTGTTCGAGCGCGCCGGTATTCACACCGCACGCTGGGTGAACTGTACTGATAAAAATCATCTCAATGAATTCGTGAAGGCTAACCAGAACCGCCTTGCCAAAGACGTTGACGGCAACTATGCCTACCTCGCCGATACCGGGGTAAACCTGCGCCTGGCTCAGGAACGCTGGCCGAAAGTCGAGTTCCACGCCACGCGGGAGCATGGACAGCAACTGGGGAGCCTCTGATTAAACGTGTGCGTTGTAGTAAACCAGGAATTCATCTGCCTGCAATGGTTTTCTGAAATAGTATCCCTGTATCTGGTCGCAGCTCATAATTTTGAGTAGGCCGAACTGCCAGTAAGTTTCAACACCCTCTGCGAGGGTAGCGATATCGAGGGATTGGGCAATTGCGACTGCGGCAGCAGGTAAATCGTCAATTTCTCGCATTAGGGAGACTGGCTGGTGCAATGCCATAAATATTTTTATCTCCTTTGCTGAATGATCCCGCAAAAGAATTTGCAGGAATTACCATCAAGCCCCGGAAGTTGCTTGTATCCGCTTTTCAAGCCAATAGTCTATCGACAATTTCCCGCGACTAATCATCAGCAGCACGGCCAGTAACAGTCCCCAATAAAGGTGATGCCTGAGTCCTGCCTCGCTGAGTTCAGAGTAAGAAATAACCGCCACCACGTTCAGGATGAACAACCCGGTTGCGGCGAAGCGCCCGAACAAACCCAATACCAGCATCACGGACAAACCCAGTTCCGCACCTGTGGCTATACAGGCAGCAAAATCGGGCGATAGCAAAGGCACCTGATAGACATCTCGAAACAGATATAACGTACTGTCCCAGGATTTTATTTTGGTCAGACCGGACCTGAAGAATACATCAGCGAGGAACAACCTCAGCACCAAATCTAGAACCGGCGCAAGATATTCAGGCAGATGTGAAGCAGCGTAGTAATGCCGAACCATACGCAGCATCGAGTTCATGGCAAGCCCTTCACATAGAAGTCGGCAAACACACCCTGTGTAACCAGGTTCGACAAGCCGGACTGCAAATCAAAGTCCGGGAATCTTTCCAGTGTACTGACAGTTGCTTCTCCAAGTGTGGTTCCAGCCTTGACTCGTGTCAGCCATTCGCTATCAGCTTCGGATATTTTTTTGGCCAGGACAGCATCATCCTTGCGGCTTACCACCACAGTGCTTGGTCCGCTATCCAGTTCGATATGAAAATCGCCGTGCGTGCCGGGCTGATGTGCATGCCAGATTTCCGCAATAGGAAATCTTGACGGCACCACATGGCATGCAGGATGTGTGATCAGAACCAGGTTGGAGTATTTATCTTGTGATACCTGCGACAATCGGCCGAAATCCAGCGCATCGGCATCCGGTGCAAAGTAGGCGCAGTGGCAAGCCCATTCCAGCGACGCGATGTCTGCCAAATATACCAGACCCTGTGCAGGCTCGAAATCAGCAATAAAATTAGCCATCTCTACGCCGTAATGATGCAGGTTGCCGCTGCCGGAATGGTGTTGCCCGATGAATTGCCGTGTCAACATCCAGAAAAATTCCTTGCCGACGAGTTGCTCGATGACCGGATATGCTCCTGCCAAAGCGTCATGAAGATTGCCGTAATAATTGTTGCGATAAACCTCAATAGCAGTCGTGGCAGAGTATGCGGGATAAACAGAACCAGCTTCCGGCGGCAGGTCTTTACCATGGATGATTGCGTGCGCGAATGTCAGCAGATCGTCACTCAACGTATTCACAGCATTTCTCAATGCGCGATTGCGCTTGTGCAGCCTCTGCCATCAGGGCTGGCAATGCAGGGATGTCTGCATCCCATTCGATCAATGTGGGATGCGGCCCGATATGTCGCAGCGCGGTTTCATATAATTCCCAAACTTCGGGATAGACCGGATTGTTGTGGGTGTCCACCAGACAACCGTCACGCTCACTGTATCCGGCCAAATGATATTCGGATACTGCATCAGCCGGCATCGCCTTGATAAAGGCCTCGGCATCCACACCAAGGTTGCGCGCATTCACGTATAGATTGTTGACGTCGAACAGGATGCCGCAACCGGTGCGCCGCGACAGCTCGGCCAGGAACTCGCCTTCGTTCATCTCGCTGTGCGAGAACGACAAATAACTGGAAAGGTTTTCCACCAGCAAGCGGCGACCGAGCTTTTCCTGGACCTGTTCCACGCGTGCAGCCACATTGGACAATGCTGCCTGCGTATAGGGGAATGGCAACAGATCGTTGACGACCATGCCTCCGGCAGCGTTCCAGCACAGATGTTCCGACACCGCAGCAGGTTGGACCGCGTCGCACAATCGAACCAATGCCGACAAATGCGCCTGATCCAGCGGCTGCGTGGAAGCCAGTCCCATCCCGACGCCATGCAAGCTGACCGGATAATGTTCGCGCACCTTGAGCAAGGTGTGCAGGGGCGCACCGCCCCCGAAAAAATTCTCGCTATGCACTTCCACCCAACCAATCGGGGGAAGTTGTTGCAATACCTCGCGATAATGAGGTGCCCGCAAGCCAATACCTGCGATATGCGGCAAAGTGTCGGCTGCGGGCTTTTTCATTACATGGCTTTCTTCATCATGCCGCTGTCCGAGGACATCCCGCCGGCGATCTTGTCGCAAGTGCCTTTTGGTACGGCAACGAAGTCCATCGGATCATTGTTCTTGCTGGCCTGACCGGCACAGGAATGCGCGCTCTTGTTGCTGGAACAATCGTTCATGCCCGCCTTGGCGATGCCAAAACATTTTTCCATCTCGACCTTTTTATCGGCCGCACTCGCATTGCCGGCCAAGCCAAGCGCGAGCAAGCCACCGATCGCCACTGATAACATTTGATGATTTTTCATGGGTGAAACTCCTTAAGTTGGTTGATATATCGGAGAGCTGGCCCCCAACCAAGGGTCGGAGAGTTTTCGCCTTCCATGCAGCAAAATAAAACTTTCTGATAAAACGCGGATTCAGGATTATTTCCTCCACGCACTGACATATTCGTCCATGGCCGGACAAAGGTTACATAAAGTTATCTGATCGAGCGCAATGCTTTATCCTCAAGGGAAAAACCTGTTCGCGAGCTTGTTCAGCCCGGATTGCCGGCATGCTTTGGCCGATGTCATCTAGACTTGTCGAACAGTATTTCGAGGCGCATGCTGAGCGAGGGGTTGGATTTGAAATTATCTGCCTTGGGAAAATGCAGCTGTGGACTTAATTCGAAGAAGACCCAGTCCCGGTGCAAACGGTGACGATACAGCAGCAATGCGACATATTCCGTGACTTGCACCTGGGGATTGCTGACACCAATAGCGCTCGCCTGGTACAGCAAGGCACTGCGCTCGTTCAGGGTCTGGTAGACAGACAGATCCTGACGCAGATCGAAGTTCTGCTTGTCGTGTAGCCAGGTTGCATTGCTGCTGGCACGAAACATCACCGGAACACTGATCAAATGCTCCAGATCCAACT
>JAHEDW010000121.1 GCA_024641025.1 Gallionella sp. | reverse complement strand
GATTACTATCCAAGCTGGTCTCCAGATGGCATGCAAATAGTGTATATGAGAGTTGATACTTTGCTAGAGGGAGAGGTATGTGAGCCGTGCGGCCCGTATATGGGGAACTGTGAAATCTATGTTATTAACGTTGATGGTACAGATAAGATAAATATAAGCAATAATCCGTTTATTGATGGTTATCCTTCATGGTCACCAGACGGAACGAGTATTGCGTTCAATAGAGCATTCTACAGGGGTGAGAAAGAAGTAAGTAATATTTGTATAATGAATCCCGACGGAACTAATTTTACGCAACTGACAAATCAGACAACCATTCATGAACCCTTAGGAGGAGGCGTTCCTAGGTGGTCTCCTGATGGTTCAAGGATCGTGTTCCAATCTGAGAATGAAAAAGAAATTAATGATATTTTCATTATAGATGTTGATGGTACCAATAAATTAAATCTTACAAATAACGCGGACGCGGACTGGTATGCTGCTTTTTCACCGAAAAGATATCAAAATTAATAAAGGCCTAACAAGATAAGGCATCGAAGTGTTGCGGTTGAAAGTAAGATTTACCCTTAGCCCGAAATTTAAGCCAACACATCATGCCGGTGTTGGACTTTGCCGGTTTGACCAGTGATTGTTCTGTATTGAGGATTGCTTTTGGAGTGAGTTTTCTAAGATTTTAGAATAGAGGCAGGTATTTTCAGACTTTTTTGCTATCGATTTATCTATGAAGGTTCCGATACACTGTGTAAACTAAAATTTTCCTTTCTTTCAGTCGTTATTTTTGTGATAATGACGTACTTATCCGTTGCCCGGTATATTTTGCGGATCCCAAAGATAATATTCTCTGCAAAAAGATGCCTGTTAGCGATCATGGTCCACTGCCCCGGGGCAAAGTTTTAATCCATGAAAGCGTATTGCCACACAGCGGGCATAAAAGCATTTTTACCGTCGATTCATTTTCTTTAGCAACGCTTTTCGGAACACCATCCAGATAAAGTATCTTTCTGAGCCTGAGCATCTTTTTGCCTGAAGCGGCAGCCATAAAACCATAATAACGCACTTTCACAAACTGGTGTGGTAATACATGCTGCAGGAAACGCCTGATAAATTCCAGAGCATCTGGTGTTACTATTTTTGTTTTCCCCGATTTATAATCGGTATAACGAAAAGTAACTTTTCCATCCTTAAGAACTAAAATGCGATTGTTTGATATGGCCACGCGGAACAGGTAACGCCCCATATACTCAAGGGCTTTTTCACCGCTGCCCACCGGCTTGATATGCACCACCCAGTCTCTTTTCCAGCATGGGTCAGGAATGTGTTTAAACAGTTCCGGCGCTTGGCTTTTAAGCACATCGCGGAACTTAGCCCTGAAGATTTTGGAGAGCGGCTTAACATGCATCAGGAAATCATCATCGGCGAAGCGTATCTTTTCACCATTTTCAGTGATGCCGCCACCGGGAAGCAGGTAATGCAGATGGGGATGATAGATCAGAGCCCTTGTCCATGTATGCAGGATGCCGATCATACCGATCTGTGCTCCAAGATACTTTTTATCTTTGGCCAGCAGCTTTAGCGCAGCGGAAGACGCCTTAAACAGAATATTATAAAATAGCTTTTGGTTGCTGCGGCAGATGTCCCGTAACTGTTCGGGCATGGTGAAGGTGGCCAGGAAATAGGTAAAAGGCAGCAGGTTTTTCTGTTGCTTTTCTATCCAGTTTCCGGCGTCATCGTTGCCGCACACCACACAATGACGATTCCCGCAGGAGTGATAGCTGTAATGATATTCTTTGCATTTATTACAGCGATACACTTCACCGCCCAGTTGTGCGCTGCGGCAGCTCATAATGGCAAACAGCGCTTTTTTATGAATAGCCGGCATAGCAATACCATGTTTTTTCAGATAGTCAGCGCCATACCTTTTAAATATTTCCTGTATTAAGGGCGTTACCGCTGCCATAATCCGGCCATTAAACGATTGATTTTGGGATGCACATTTTCACTGATGACAGGTGTTAAGTGTGTGTAGATCATCGTCGAAGCAATGGAATCATGTCCCAGGTATTTTTGAATGATGCGGATATCAATCCCGGCTTCCAGCAGGTGCGTTGCATAAGAGTGCCTGAGATTATGCACGGAAACGTTTTTAATGATACCCGCTTCACGCACGGCCTGTTTTAGGACAGTCTGTACACTGGAATCGGCTAAGGGCCTTATTGAATCTTTTTCCATCCTGAAGCCACCGCCACGCCCCGGCGCCGGAAACAGGTAGGTTTTATTACGGTGTCTTTTGTAATGTTCTCTTAACAGAAAAAGGGTCGATTTTGGCAGGGGAACGATACGGTCTTTGCGGCCTTTGCCGGTTTTAATATGCAGCACCATGCGTTTGGAGTCGACATCGGCCGGAGAGATGCTTGTCGCTTCATGCAGACGCAGCCCACAGGAATAGATCAGCGTCAGGCAGGCGCGATGCCGTAAGACACGCACGCGGTTAAGAACAGAGCGCACTTCATCGCGGGTCAGCACAACCGGCAGCTTCTTACCCCTGGGATTCTTAACGATGCCAAACACCTTGAAATCGCTGCCCAATGTTTTTTGGAACATAAATTTTATGCCGGAAATGGCTTGAGCGCTTGCTGATCCTGATAACTTTTTCTTATATTTCAGGTAAAGAAAATACTGTTTGATCTCGTCTTCGGTTATCTGAGCCGGTTCTTTGTCAAAGTATTCCAGGAATTTTTTGACATGGTAGGAATAGGCTTCAACGGTCCGCGGACTGTAGCCGGCCAGTTGCAAATTAATTATAGTCTCTTGAAGAATGGATTGCATTAAGCCTCCTGTTTTGACTTCTGTTAGCCAAAACAAGATAACAAGATGGGAGGCTTTGTTTATCGACGACGGTTACTGAAAAAAAAATTGATCTTTGGAAATATTAAAGGTTCTGCCGCAAAGCGGCTTAGTCCAACAAGGTGTTCAACCGGACCCGCCACGCGGGCGATGAGTTTGCTTAAAACAGAATAATTCCACTAATTCGTAAAATCGCCCTTGTCTGGTTACTTTG
>JAHEDW010000070.1 GCA_024641025.1 Gallionella sp. | reverse complement strand
CACACGGGCCTCGAACAATTCGGCTACGCGAGGAAGGCCGCCGGTAATATCACGCGTCTTGCTGCTTTCTTGAGGAATACGTGCCAGCACATCACCCACACCAACTTGCTGACCATCCTCAACAGTGATGATTGAGCCCGTCTGGAAAGTGACGCTTACAGCAGTGTCGGTACCAGCCAACTTGACTTCCTGTCCATCTTTTCCATACAAACGCACCATAGGACGCAAGCCCTTTTGCGCTATTGTTCGTTTCGGATCTATCACCACCAGCGTTGAAAGACCGGTAACCTCATCGATCTGTTTGGCGACTGTTGAGCCTTCTTCAATATTCTGGAAGCTAACTTTTCCAGCATATTCCGTAATGATCGGACGCGTATGCGGATCCCAAGTTGCTAGTATCACGCCTGCCTTCACCGCATCTCCCTGCTTCCCTGACAGGATTGCGCCATAAGGAACCTTGTGCCTCTCACGCTCGCGACCGTGATCATCTGCAATAATTACTTCCGCGCTGCGAGCCACTACGATAGATTCTCCGCGCTCGGTCGTAACCATGCGCATGTTCGGACTGTATTTGATTACGCCGTTTGATTTACTTTCCACCTGGCTTGCCACCACTGTTCGCGATGCAGCACCGCCAATATGGAAAGTACGCATGGTCAACTGGGTGCCTGGTTCGCCAATCGATTGGGCGGCGATCACACCGACCGCTTCTCCCACGTTTACCATGCCGCCACGACCCAAATCACGACCATAACACTTAGCGCACAAACCAAAGCGAGTTTCACAACTCAATGGGGTTCGTACCCGAACCTCATCGACGCCAAGAGCTTCGATGCGCTCCACAGCTGCTTCGTCAAGCAGCACACCCGATTCATAAAGGGTTTCACCACTTTCAGGGTTAACCACATCAGCACTGAGAACTCTGCCCAGGATACGCTCACCCAGCGCCTCGATCACTTCACCTCCTTCGACCATAGCCTTGATCGCTGTGCCATTGGTTGTGCCGCAGTCGTCTTCGATCACCACCAGGTCCTGCGTCACATCCACCAGACGACGAGTCAGATATCCTGAATTCGCTGTCTTCAACGCGGTATCAGCCAAACCCTTGCGCGCGCCATGCGTCGAGATAAAGTATTGCAACATGTTCAGACCTTCGCGAAAGTTCGCGGTGATTGGCGTCTCAATGATCGAACCATCAGGCTTCGCCATAAGACCGCGCATCCCTGCTAACTGGCGGATCTGTGCAGCAGACCCGCGCGCGCCGGAATCGGCCATCATGTAGATGGAATTGAACGATTCCTGCATTACCGGCTTGCCTTTGACCATACGTGGCAATCCCGTTGAGTGATCTATTACCGGCTCGCTGCCCAACTGCTCCATCATCGCCTTGGCTACCACATCTCCAGTGCGTCCCCAGATATCCACCACCTTGTTGTAGCGTTCACCATCAGTGACCAGACCGGAAGTATATTGGGTATAGATTTCTTTGACTTCTTTCTCCGCCGAGCCGATCAGATCGCTCTTTTGCTTTGGCATCAGCATGTCATCAACGGCAATCGAGATGCCTGCACGGGTCGCGTAGGTAAATCCCGTATACATCAGCTTGTCTGCCATGATCACGGTATCACGCAGTCCACACAGGCGGAAACTGGCATTGATCAGGCGCGAGATTTCCTTCTTCTTGAGTGTCTTGTTAATCAGGGCAAAAGGCAAACCTGATGGCAAAACTTCTGACAGCAGGGCGCGTCCGACAGTAGTTTCATGACGAACCAGTTTCTCGACTGGCTGGCCATCTTCATTCATGTGGACTTCCTTGAGACGAACGATCACCTTTGCTTGCAGCTCGACTTCGCGTGTCTCGTAAGCACGCGAAACCTCGGCGATATTAGCAAACATCGAACCCTCTCCCAGCGAACCAACTCTTTCACGGGTCATGTAGTACAGACCGAGTACGATATCCTGGGACGGAACAATGATAGGCTCGCCATTGGCCGGAGACAGCACATTATTGGAAGCCAGCATCAGCGTGCGCGCTTCCATTTGCGCTTCCAGCGACAATGGCACGTGAACCGCCATTTGATCACCGTCAAAGTCTGCGTTGAAAGCGGAACAGACCAGAGGATGCAATTGGATTGCCTTGCCTTCGATCAGAATTGGTTCGAATGCCTGTATACCCAGACGATGCAGCGTCGGCGCACGATTCAACAGAACAGGATGTTCGCGGATGACCTCATCGAGGATATCCCAAACGATCGGCTCTTCAGCTTCTACCATGCGTTTGCTGGCCTTGATTGTGGTAGCCAATCCCATTGCCTCAAGCCTGCTGAATATGAACGGCTTGAACAATTCCAGCGCCATCTTCTTGGGCAATCCGCATTGATGTAATTTCAACTGTGGCCCTACTACGATCACAGAACGACCTGAGTAATCGACACGCTTGCCAAGCAGGTTCTGGCGGAAGCGTCCGCTCTTGCCCTTGATCATGTCGGCCAGGGATTTCAACTGGCGCTTGTTCGCACCGGTCATCGCCTTGCCGCGGCGGCCATTATCCAGCAATGAATCCACCGCCTCCTGCAGCATTCGCTTTTCATTGCGGACGATGATGTCCGGCGCCTTCAGCTCAAGCAGCCGGCGCAAACGATTGTTGCGGTTAATGACGCGGCGGTACAAATCGTTAAGATCAGAGGTTGCAAAGCGTCCACCATCCAGCGGCACTAATGGACGCAATTCTGGAGGCAACACCGGCAGCACGGTCATCACCATCCACTGTGGCTTAATGCCAGACGAATTGAAGGCCTCAAGCACCTTCAGGCGCTTGGCGTATTTCTTGATCTTGGTTTCCGAACCGGTTGCCGCCAGGTCTGCACGAATTGTTTCTATTTCTGCAGTAACGTCGAGATTTGCCAATAATGACCGGATACCCTCGGCTCCCATAGTCGCCGAGAACTCATCTCCATATTCCTCAGTCTTAGAAAGATAGTCATCCTCAGACAGCAACTGGCCACGGTTCAGAGGTGTCATTCCGGGCTCGGTTACCACATAGGCTTCGAAATACAAAACCCGCTCGATGTCACGCAGGGTCATGTCCAGCACCATGCCGAGACGAGATGGAAGCGACTTCAGAAACCATATGTGCGCTACCGGGCTTGCCAGCTCTATATGCCCCATTCGCTCGCGCCTGACTTTTGACAAAGTCACTTCCACCCCGCATTTTTCGCAGATCACACCGCGATGCTTTAGGCGTTTGTACTTGCCGCACAAGCATTCATAATCCTTCACCGGACCGAAAATCTTGGCGCAGAACAGGCCGTCACGCTCCGGCTTAAAGGTACGGTAGTTGATGGTTTCCGGCTTCTTGACTTCGCCGTAGGACCAGGAGCGGATCTTCTCGGGAGAAGCCAGACCGATCTTGATCGAATCGAACTCTTCCTTTTGTGTGACCTGCTTGAACAAATCCAGTAATGATTTCATGTGAGACTCCTTAAGAACCGTGAAGTCGGGAAAGAGGAACGGTAAAAGGCGTTCCTCGACCCGGATTCTGTTTTTTTAGTTACGCACCAAATCCATGTCTATCGCAAGGGAGCGAATTTCCTTGATCACCACATTGAAGGACTCCGGCATTCCGGCGTCGATCTTGTGATCTCCCTTGACGATGCTTTCGTAAACCTTGGTACGTCCGGCCACATCATCCGATTTGACCGTAAGCATTTCCTGCAAGGTATAGGCCGCCCCATATGCCTCGAGTGCCCACACTTCCATTTCACCGAAGCGCTGGCCACCGAATTGCGCCTTGCCGCCTAAAGGCTGTTGAGTTACCAGACTGTAAGGACCGGTTGAGCGTGCATGCATCTTGTCATCTACCAGATGGTGGAGTTTCAGGATGTGCTTGTAACCAACCGTCACCGGGCGATCGAATGCTTCGCCGGTGCGACCGTCATACAATACGGTTTGGCCGGAAAGCGGCAGCTCGGCCAATTCCAGCATGTATTTGATCTCTTCTTCGCTGGCACCGTCGAACACCGGCGTCGCAAAGGGCACGCCAACCGTGAGGTTGCGGCACAACTCGATGATCTCGTCGTCGCTGAACGAGTCCAGCTCGACGGATTGGCCATTGTGATGGTTGTAGATCTTATTGAGGAATTTGCGCATCTCGGCGATCTTGGCGTTGGCTTGCAACATCTCGTCGATCTTCTTGCCCAGACCCTTTGCAGCCCATCCCAGATGGGTTTCCAGAATCTGTCCGATGTTCATTCGTGACGGCACGCCAAGTGGGTTCAACACCACGTCCACCGGAGTACCATCTGCCATGTAAGGCATGTCTTCCACCGGCACGATCCTCGACACCACACCCTTGTTTCCATGACGACCAGCCATCTTGTCGCCAGGTTGCAAACGACGCTTCACCGCGACATACACTTTGACCATCTTTTGCACTCCGGCCTGCAATTCGTCGCCTTGGGTCAGCTTTTTTTTCTTCAATTCGAAGGCGGCATCGAATTCAGCACGCTTCTGAGCCAGACTTTCCTTGACTTGCTCCATTTGGGCAGCGACTTCGTCATTAGCCACGCGGATATCGAACCACTGGTGATGTTCCACGCTGCTCAGATATTCCTTGCTCAGTTTTGTACCCTTGACCAGTTTCTTTGGCCCGCCATTAGCCACTTTGTTATGCAGCAGTTTTTCGAGACGGGAAAAAACATCATCCTCGACAATCCGCATCTGATCCACCAGGTCTTTCTTGTAACGATTCAGCTCATCATCGATGATCTGCTGAGCTCGCTTGTCGCGTTGCAAGCCCTCGCGCGTAAAGACCTGCACATCAATCACTGTTCCGGAACTGCCAGTCGGCACTCGCAGGCTAGTATCCTTGACGTCGGAAGCCTTCTCGCCAAAGATCGCGCGGAGCAACTTTTCTTCCGGCGTCAGCTGTGTTTCGCCCTTCGGAGTCACCTTGCCAACCAGCACGTCGCCGACCGCGACTTCCGCACCGATATGTACGATACCGCATTCATCCAGACGCGCCAGTTGTGCTTCGGCCAGATTTGGAATATCTCGGGTGATTTCCTCAGCCCCCAATTTGGTATCCCGTGCGGCAACGGTCAACTCTTCGATGTGAATCGAGGTAAAGCGGTCCTGCGCCGAAACGCGCTCGGAGATCAGGATCGAATCCTCGTAGTTGTATCCATTCCAAGGCATGAACGCGACCAGCATATTCTGCCCTAGAGCCAGTTCGCCCATATCCGTTGAAGCGCCATCCGCCACAACGTCACCACGCGCAATCACATCGCCCACCTTGACCAGCGGACGCTGGTTAATATTGGTATTCTGGTTGGAACGGGTGTATTTGGTCAGATTGTAGATATCCACGCCAACTTCCCCGGCAGTGGTCTCATCGTCGTTAACGCGCACAACAATACGTGCGGCATCTACATAATCGATGCGACCTCCGCGCCACGCTTGAACGGCAGTACCTGAGTCCACAGCGACGGTGCGCTCGATACCGGTTCCCACCAGCGGTTTTTCGGCACGCAGGCATGGGACAGCCTGGCGCTGCATGTTTGCCCCCATCAAGGCGCGGTTTGCATCATCGTGCTCGAGGAATGGAATCAGCGAAGCTGCCACCGACACAACTTGCGAGGGTGACACATCCATGTACTCAAGATTTTCAGGCCCCGACAGAACAAATTCGTTGTGATGGCGGGCCGAAACGATATCATTGGTAAAATGGCCCCTCTTATCAAGCTCAGCGTTCGCTTGGGCGATGGTGAACTTACCTTCCTCGATTGCGGACAGGTAATTGACTTCATCAGACACTTTGCCTTTGCTGACCTTGCGGTAAGGGGTCTCGATGAAACCGTACTCGTTTGTGCGAGCATACAAAGCAAGCGAATTGATCAGGCCGATATTCGGGCCTTCAGGCGTTTCGATAGGGCAGACACGCCCATAATGCGTCGGATGCACGTCGCGAACCTCAAAACCGGCACGCTCACGGGTCAAACCTCCCGGTCCAAGCGCAGAGATGCGCCGCTTGTGCGTGATCTCTGATAAAGGATTGGTTTGATCCATAAACTGAGACAACTGGCTGGAGCCGAAAAATTCCTTGACCGCAGCAGAAATAGGCTTAGCATTAATCAGGTCATGCGGCATCAGATTATCAGTCTCGGCCTGTCCTAGTCGTTCCTTGACAGCACGTTCAACACGCGCCAAACCTGCGCGGAACTGGTTTTCAGCCAACTCGCCCACCGCGCGGACACGGCGGTTGCCGAGATGATCGATGTCATCGATTTCGCCGCGACCGTTGCGCAACTCAACCAATATCTTCACGACTTCTACGATGTCTTCATTGGACAGAATTGCAGGGCCAGTCAGATCCTCGCGACCTACCCGACGATTGAACTTCATTCTACCCACAGATGACAGATCATAGCGCTCTTCGTTAAAGAACAATCCGTTGAATAAATTCTCCACTGCATCCTCGGTCGGAGGTTCGCCGGGACGCATCATGCGGTAGATTGCCACACGTGCAGTCCATTGGTCGACAGTATCATCGGTGCGCAGGGTCTGTGAAATGAAAACGCCGTGATCAAGATCATTGGTATAGAGCGTATTGATTTTGCCAACACCAGCGTCATGCAACTTTTCCAAGAGCGCCTCGGTGATCTCATCATTAGCGTTGGCAATGATTTCGCCGCTATCCTTGTCCACCACATTGGTTGCAATCACGCGGCCAACAAGGAATTCCTCGGTAACCGTGAGTTTCGTGATGCCGGCCTCTTCGATCTCCCGTATATGACGCACAGTGATGCGCTTGTCCTTGGGCACTATGATCTTGCCTGATTTTCCGACAATATCGAAGCGTGCAATATCCCCGCGCAAGCGCTCAGGCACCACTTCAAACTGGATACCTTTCTTGCTCAGATGGAATGCATCGAAGCTGAAGAACATCTTCAGAATATCTTCATTGCTGTAGCCAAGGGAACGCAGCAGTATGGTGACCGGCATCTTGCGACGGCGATCAATCCTGAAATAGACGTAATCTTTTGCATCGAACTCGAAATCCAGCCATGAACCGCGATATGGAATGATCCGCGCAGAGAATAGAAGCTTGCCAGAAGAATGTGTTTTGCCTCGGTCATGCTCAAAGAACACCCCGGGTGAACGATGCAACTGTGAAACGATAACGCGCTCGGTGCCATTGATTACAAAAGAGCCGGTGCTGGTCATCAGCGGAATCTCGCCCATGTACACTTCCTGCTCCTTCACTTCTTTTACCGTCGGCTTAGAAGCCTCTTTGTCCATGATTGTCAGACGCACTCGTGCACGTAGCGGCGAAGCATAGGTCAGTCCGCGTTGCCGGCATTCCTTGACATCAAACGGCGGCATTCCCAACTGATAGCTGACGAAGTCAAGGCGCGCATTCCTCGAATGACTGAAAATCGGGAATATCCCATTGAATGCAGCCTGCAAGCCTTCATTCTTTCGCTGCTCTGGCGGAGTATATGCCTGCAGAAATGCTGCAAAGGATTCCAGTTGAGTGGAAAGCAAAAAAGGAACCGGCAGCGCGCCGACTCGTTTTGCAAAGCTTTTACGGATGCGCTTTTTTTCGGTAAAAGAGTAGCTCATATAATCTCCACGATCGAGGGAAAAGACAGGGGGCAGAAAGCATCAAGAGCTTTCTGGCCGCTGACTTCTAAAAGCGGCAAAAGGCTGACGGCAAGCCGCCAGCCTTTCAACAGCGTATGGCCTTACTTCAGCTCGGCAGTAGCGCCTGCTTCGATCAACTGCTTCAAGGCGGCATCTGCATCAGCTTTGGAAACACCTTCCTTGATCGCCTTTGGAGCGCCATCGACAAGATCTTTTGCTTCCTTCAAGCCCAATCCGGTTATTGCGCGAACAGCCTTGATCACATTGACTTTGTTATCGCCAGGCCCTTTGAGCATCACGGTGAATTCGGTCTGCTCGGCAGCGGCAGCGCCACCAGCTGCAGCACCTGCCGCTGGACCTGCTACAGCAACTGCTGCGGCAGACACGCCGAATTTTTCTTCCATTTCCTTGATAAGATCAGACAGCTCTAACACTGTCATCCCTGCAATTGCGTCCAGAATACTGGATTTTGTATCAGCTTTAGCTACAGTCATGTTGTTCTCCAATTCAATTTATTCAATATTTATTAAGCAGCGGTTGCAGCCTGGTTCTTGTCGCGGATAGCGGCCAATGTGCGAACGAACTTGCTGGTCGTCGCATTCATAGTAGCCATCAGGCGCGCAATTAACTCATCACGGCTCGGTATTGCAGCAAGCTCAGCGACCTGCTCCGCCGACATCATGGAACCACTCATTGCACCCGCCTTGATCACCAGCTTGTCATTGGTCTTGGCAAAGTCGAATACCACCTTTGCCGCCGCAATCGGATCGGCACTGATGCTATATACAAGAGGGCCAACCATTTTTTCAGCCAGCGATGCAAAAGGCGTTCCGTCCACCGCCCGCCGTGCCAGGGAATTTTTCAATACATGAAAATACACCCCTGACTTGCGGGCATTGGCGCGTAGCTGGGTGATATCAGCAACCGCAATGCCGCGATACTCCGACAAGACGATGGTTTGTGCCTTTGCCACTTGGGCACTGACTTCCGCTACCACGGCTTGCTTTTCTTGCAGATTAAGACTCAAGTTATTCCTCCAGTTTCCGGAATGCGCTCGCACGCGTTCCATCGTTTACAACAGCGACCATGAGTCAGGAGATAAGACGTTCCTGCCCGCGGGCACACCATCTACGTGGGGTTCAGGGATAGACATCCGGGAATCAGGCTTTAAAAACCAGCCCTATCCCAAGTTAACCACCCTTCAATTAAGCAACCATTGATCAATTACTTCGGCCCATGCATACCATGCCTACGCCACATGATCACTGATCACCCCTACGGTCTCGGATGCTGCTAGCACGCCAGCATTCCAAAACAGATGTTGGCAAGACTCTCCGCTTGCCAACAAAATTCATTTTGATACCAATTTATGTTCAGCCTGCTACCAAGCTTGCCTGCTCAACGCGGATACCCACACCCATGGTGCTGGAGACCGACACCTTCCTTAGGTAAACGCCCTTGGCGGCAGCTGGTCTAGCCTTGTTCAGCGCATCTATCAATGCAACCATGTTCTCGCGTAATGCTTCTGGCTCGAAAGAAGCACGCCCGATTGTGCATTGAACGATACCGTTCTTGTCGGTTCGATACTGCACTTGGCCAGCCTTGGAGTTCTTTACAGCGCCGGCCACGTCTGCAGAAACCGTCCCCACTTTTGGGTTAGGCATCAAGCCCCGAGGACCCAGAATCTGACCCAACTGGCCAACAAGGCGCATCGCATCTGGACTGGCGATTAACACATCAAAATTCAGATTGCCGCCCTTGATGGATTCGGCCAAATCATCAAAGCCGACGATGTCCGCACCGGCTGCCTTAGCTTCTTCAGCCTTTGCACCCTGTGCAAATACCGCAACACGGACCGTCTTTCCGGTTCCCTTCGGCAATACCACTGAGCCACGAACCAACTGGTCTGACTTCTTTGCGTCAATACCCAGATTTATCGCCGCATCGATAGACTCATCGAACTTGGCCACAGCATTTTCCTTTACGAGCTTCAATGCATCGCTCAGGGGATACAATTTAGTGCGATCCACCTTCGCAGCAATCGCTTTATATCTCTTGGACATGTTATACGCCCTCCACGGTGATGCCCATGCTGCGGGCGCTACCGGCAATGGTACGCACTGCTGCGTCCATATCTGCAGCTGTCAGGTCAGGCATTTTTGTTGTTGCGATCTGTTCCGCTTGCTTGCGGGTCAACTTGCCGACCTTATCGGTATGCGGAGTTTTGCTGCCTTTTTGTACATTGGCGGCTTTCTTGATCAAAATGCTCGCGGGAGGCGTCTTCATGATGAACGTGAAGCTCTTATCCGCGAATGCGGTGATCACTACCGGAATCGGCAACCCAGGTTCAACACCTTGAGTTTGCGCATTGAACGCCTTACAGAACTCCATGATGTTAAGACCACGCTGACCCAGTGCCGGACCAATTGGAGGACTCGGATTTGCCTTGCCTGCAGGTACCTGCAGCTTGATATAACCTACGACTTTCTTTGCCACGATACAGCTCCTTTTCAGTGGGTTAAACGCATACCACAAAGAACATTCCTAAACCAACTAAGCGGTTTGATTGCGTTCCTTCAATACGCTCCCCGTTAACAACAACTTCTACCTCGCCACCCGATCCTGGGGATTTTTTCCTCAGGCCAAAATTTTCCTATGCCTTTTCGACTTGACCAAAGTCCAGCTCAACTGGTGTCGAGCGACCAAAGATAGTCACCGCCACACGTATCTTGCTTTTGTCATAATTAACATCTTCGACCGAGCCATTGAAATCGGTAAACGGGCCTTCCTTTACACGCACCAGTTCACCCACTTCAAACAGCACTTTAGGTCTCGGTTTTTCAACCCCGGCCTGCATCTGCTGCATGATGTTCTGTACTTCCTTTTCACTGATCGGTGTAGGCTTCATCGCCGAACCACCCAGAAATCCGGTCACCTTGGGTGTGCTTTTCACCAGATGCCAGGTTTCATCGGTCATTTCCATCTCTACCAGCACATAGCCAGGGAAAAACTTACGCTCCGAAATACTTTTTTGTCCTGATTTCAACTCCACGACCTCTTCAACCGGCACCAAGATCTGGCCGAATTTATCCTGCATGCCCTCGCGTTGGATACGTTCGTTCAATGCCCGCTGGACACTTTTCTCGAATTGCGAGTACGTATGGACAACATACCAATTCTTGGCCATCACTCACCCCGCCCCATCAATCCGTTCACCAACATTAACAACCCGGCATCAACCGCCCAAAGGAACAGCGCCATCGTGACGGCAAACAAAATCACCACTCCGGTGGTTTGCATTGTTTCCTTGCGCGTCGGCCATACTACACGCTTGGCCTCTGCAACAGAGTCTCTACCAAACGCGAAAAAAGCCTTGCCAGGGGCGCTCGTCAATGCCACGACCGTCGCAAGCAACAAACCGGCCAGCACCGATAGCAACTGCAAAACTGCCGCGCTTTCACGCAAATAATAGTAGCCGGAGATACCAGCCGCTACCAGCAGAAGGCCAACGGGCCTATTCGATGATCTTGGACACCACACCGGCGCCCACGGTACGGCCGCCTTCGCGAATGGCGAAGCGCAGCCCTTCTT
>JAHEDW010000120.1 GCA_024641025.1 Gallionella sp. | reverse complement strand
TCTTGGCAAGATCGATTCCGATGGTGATAATGCTCATGACTTCCCCTTTCGTAGGTTTTGATGAAATCCAGAAATTCCATCATGGCACTTTTGATGCCGTACGCGGTAACCTCACCGCTCCTTCGGGACGGGGAAGTCCCTTTCATTCGTTGGGCGTCGCCATCTGATTGCGGAGAAACATGTCTCATGAAGGGATTGCTTGCTTGCGTGCTTGGTGGTTTTCTTCTCGTAACCACATTCGCGTCGGCTGAGGTAAGCATCACACCCGGTGGCCAGACTGCTGCTGCACCATCGAAAGTGTCGCCAGTAGCTGGAGCGCCATTCGACAAAAAGCTTGAATTGCAGGGCATCCGTTTCCGCGTGACGAGCGCAAATAATAGCTCGGTCAACTCACTTCGCATAGTTCCAGCCGGTCTTGAACTCGACGATTCACCAATCGTGCAGACGATTGATGGAACGGTCACGGATGCTGAGGTGGCAGATCTGAATGTGGATGGTTCGCCCGAGATCTATGTCTATGTAACTTCTGCCGGCAGCGGATCGTACGGCTCACTAGTCGCGTATTCAGCAAACCGGCGCAAGTCGCTCAGCCAAATCTACCTGCCCCCTGTAACTGAGAACAAGTTGGCTTCAAAGGGCTACCGGGGGCACGATGAGTTTGCCGTGCTTGAAGGCGTTCTAAGCCATCGTTTTCCAATCTATAGGGAAAAAGACAGCAACGCCAAACCCACCGGGGGTTGGCGACAACTTCAGTACAAGCTCGTTCCAGGCGAGGCTGGCTGGATTCTCAAAGTCGATAGGGTGGTTGAATACTGATGGCACCCGAACGAAGGAATCCGCTCCTGCTGCATAACGCCCAACCCTTCGCTCCAGCGGATGGCCTTTGGCCACCGCTGAGCGTTAACGTTAGGCCTCATTCAATGAGCAGGATCATGATGATTTTAAGGGTCACGCTGGCAATATTAACTACTACGGCAATTACAAGCTGTGCTCCGCTTCAGAGAGGTCAGTCGCAACAAAGCGAGGTTTCAAAGATTAAGTTTCAGCTGGATGACATCCACTCCGACGGCTTACGCGGCCCACCGGACGGTTTGCGTTCGGTCGCGTATGAGTTTTGTGTGCCGAAAGATGAACGCGTATATCAGGAGGTGAAGCGGATTGATCCCAGTGTGGAAGTCCATTCGAATTCACGTGGCCGTATTGGCTGTGGACCTCATCGGGCTTTGTGCATCGGACAGACGCACCAGCCTCGATGGCGTGAAGTATTGGATAGACTCTCATCACTGGCCTACGTCGCTGAAATACGAGAATCTATTTATGAGTAAATAAAACGCCCGCATTCGGGAAGCAGTGATGTCATCTATGGGCACACTCCAGACCAGGGACAAAAGCTTCGCACCGGGTCCGCTATAAGCTGCTAAGCTGACAGTAATTCAATGGCAGTTCCGTCCCATTAGCAGTCGGTCCAAATATTCCATAAATAACTCCCTATGTCCGCTTCCAGCCATTAAGTCAACTTCCGCAATCCTAAAGCAGCCATTAAAGAACAACTACAATGCAGCGATTTCAGAAAGTTGGCAAACAAAACTAGAGAAAATAGAAATTCCAAAAGAGAATTATTTCTGATTTAGAGGCGGCTTGGCGAGTTTCCGTTGCAGGGTGCGACGGTGCATGTTGAGTGCACGCGCGGTGGCAGAAATATTGTAGTCGTTCTCCAGCAGCACTCGCTGGATGTGATCCCATTCCAGATTCCCGATTTGGATGGGCTGCACTTTGATAGGAAGATTACCATCCGCTGAATGGGTGAATGCAGCAACAATTTCGTCAGCATTGGCCGGCTTGGAAAGGTATTGGGTCGCGCCTAGCTTGATCGCCTCGACAGCAGTGGCGATGCTGGCATAACCAGTTAACACGACAATTCGCGTATTCGGATCAAGTCCATGCAATACCTTGACAAGAACCAACCCTGTCACACCTCCCATTTTCAGATCGATCACCGCGAATTCCGGCGGATTTGCTTCGGCAACTGGAATGGCTTGTTCCACGCTGTGCGCCACGCTGACGCAGAAACCGCGCTTTTCCAAGGCGGTCTTCAATACCTTGCAAAAGGTGATGTCGTCATCAACCAATAGCAGCGAGGCTGTTTCTTCGCAATTTTGATTCATGCTGCGCTCCGTGAAATCGGCAGTGTCAGCAACGTAGTTGCACCGCCCTCTTTTCGATTGAACAGCCGTACCGTGCCGCCTATGCGTTCTATCGTCGCATTGGCGAGAAAAAATCCCAGTCCGCGACCTTCGGCTTTTGTAGTGAAGAATGCCGATCCCGCTTTCAGTAACGCCTCTTCGCTCAATCCTTCCCCATGGTCGCGTATTTCAAGCGTGAAGTTTTGTTCATCCCACTGCACGTGAATCTCAATTGCCTGAGCAGATGCATCGGCAGCGTTGTTGAAAAGATTCATCAGCGCTGCGCGTAATGTCGCATCAACGCTGACAAGCGGCGCGGGTTGTATACCGTTGCAGTGATACCGGAATTGGGCCGTAGGACGCAGCAGTTGCCATTCATCCAGCACTTCCGTCACCAGGCAATCAGCTGCCTGCAGCGAATCAATATCGTTATGCTGGGCGTTGGCAAGAATCTTGTCGAGGATGCGTTTGCAGCCGCGCACTTGTTCGTCAAGGATATATAGCCCATCGAGCCAGCTTGGCTGGGCCGCGGCATCGTGCTGCAATTCGCCGATCACGACCGCCATAGTGGATAGCGGTGTACCCAATTCATGCGCCGCGCCTGCGGCCTGGGTGCCTAGCGCGACTATGCGTTCGTTGCGCAGTATTTCTTCACGCACGCGCACCAGCATCTCATCGCGACTGCGCACTGCCTGTGCCATCTGCACCACGAAATATGCCACCACTACCGCGCTGATGACGAAGCCCAGCCACATGCCCAACACATGCATGTTGAAGGCATCGTCCCCGCGCTGATGGATATGCGGCAACGGAATGTAATAGACCATCAACAGGCTGTAACAGGCAGCAGTGAGTGCCGCCATGCCCCATGTGTATCTCCCCGGCAGCGTTGCAGCGGCGATCACCAATGGCAGCAAATATAGCGAGATGAAAGGATTGGTC
>JAHEDW010000069.1 GCA_024641025.1 Gallionella sp. | reverse complement strand
ACGGCGATAATCTTGTTAAGTTGTGGTTGTCTGTTAACATGCGCAGGGCATATATGCAGCAAGGCGAGACTTGGCCAAGGGCCAGTCGGACAATACTGCAGTGATAATGAATGCGATCAAGCAAAAGTGGGCAAATACTATGCAAAGAAAATATTGTGCAAGGGGATTTACCTTGCTGGAACTGCTGGTTGTGATGGTGATCATCGGTTTGCTGGCGGGCTATGTTGCTCCAAAATACATGGCCCAGGTGGGAAAGTCGGAGGTCAAAGTGGCCAAGGCACAAATTGATTCTTTTGAGAAATCATTGGATCAGTATCGTTTGGAGGTGGGGCACTACCCGAGCCAGCAACAAGGATTGGAGGCGCTTGTTTCACGACCTGCGGACGAGCCAAAATGGAATGGCCCATATTTGAGAAAAGCCGTGCCTTTGGATCCCTGGGGCAATCCCTATATATATAAGATTCCTGGTGACAATGGTGAATTCGACTTGCTTTCTTACGGCAAGGACGGCAGATCTGGCGGATCCGGGGAAGATGCGGATCTGGGTAATTGGTAGTGTGAGCCAGTCGAGGACAAGGTTTGAGCATGCGATATGAAATAATGGCATTGCGAGGAGCAGAAGGCGTTCAGGCATTAACGCTGGACGCTGCAAGTGAAAGCGACGCTAGGGAGCAGATTCAGACGCTCGGTTACACATTTCTTAGTGCCAAACCCAAGACATCGTTTTTGCAGACGCTGCCACTACCAAAGGCAGGTTTTCCGCTTATCCTCTTTAATCAGGAATTACTGGCATTGCTCTCAGCAGGACTTGCTCTGGTTGAGTCCATCGAGACATTGGCAGAAAAGGAACATAAGGTTGAAACCAGAAAAATTCTGGAACAAATTGTAGAGAGATTGTACGAAGGAAACACCTTATCTTTTGCCTTGCAGCAATTCCCGGAACATTTTCCAAGCCTTTACATAGCAAGTATCAAGGCAAGCGAAAAAACAGGGGACATACCTGAAGCATTGGCTCGTTTTATTGCTTACCAATCCCAACTTGATCTTGTCAAACGACATGTGATCAGTGCTTCCATTTACCCTTTGCTGTTAATGTTCGTGGGATTGTTGGTGACTTTCTTTCTGATGGTATATGTGGTGCCCCGCTTCAGTCGGGTCTATGCGGATGTCAGCGCTCAGCTTCCGTTGTTCTCTCGCCTGTTGATGCGTTGGGGCCAACTCCTGGAAATGCATGCAGGACTGATATCGGTTGTGGCCATATCGACATTGGTGGCACTCGTTTTCGTATTGACCCGGCCAAGCAGCAAGCGTTGGATGGCGCAATCGCTGTGGAGGATTCCCGCATTAGGTGACAGGTTGCGGATCTACCAGTTGGCAAGATTTTATCGTGCTTTAGGAATGTTGCTGCGAGGTGGAGTTGCTATCATTCCCGCGTTGCAGATGGTTGCCGAATTGCTGCAAACAGGCATGCGCTCCAATTTGGCTAATGCTACCGCTTCAATTCGAGAGGGCATGTCGATTTCCCACGCGATGGAAAATAACCAGTTGAGTACTCCCGTCGCAGGGCGGATGCTGAGAGTGGGGGAGCGGACTGGCCAGATGGGGGAAATGATGGAGCGTATCGCAGCTTTTCATGATGAAGAGACTACTCGCTGGGTAGAAAGATTTACCAAGCTTTTTGAACCACTCTTGATGGTGTTCATAGGCTTGATGGTAGGCTGCATTGTGGTACTGATGTACCTGCCCATATTTGAACTTGCCGGAAGCATACAGTGAAACCCACAGAATCTACAGCTGAGCATATCAATCCAAGTGCCGTGCATAGAGCACGGGCGACTGCTGCCGAGGAAGGCCGTCGGTTGATGGATGTGCTGGAAGAACAGTCAGGCTTGAATGAAGATGGCTTCATGCGTGTCTTGGGAGCCAGTCTGGACTATCAGGTGGCTTCAATGTCAGATCTTGAAAGCCTGCAACCCGCCTTCGACTTGCTATCGTTTACCGAGTCTACGGAGCGGGAGTGCCTGTTGCTTCGAGATGCAAATGACGGTTTGGTTCTGGTGATTACAGATCCATTTAATGTCGAGATACAGGCTTGGGCCGAACAGCGAATAACGCAATTGTTTACCTGGCGATTGGCGCGACGTGCAGATGTGGCGGCTTATCTGACGCGTCATGAAGATACGCTTCTGACCATGGAAAAGATGGTCGATGTAGGTGAGCAGGCCAAGACTGAAAGAAATGATATTGAGCAATTATCTGTAAAGTCGATTGCTGCCGATACCAGTCCGGTAGTCAAGCTCGTGCATTCAACCATGTATGACGCACTCAAGTCCGAGGCTAGCGACATACACTTGGAAACCAGTCCGGTTGGCTTGGTCATCCGGTATCGTATTGACGGTGTTTTGAATACGGTGGGATCAGTTGCCGGATTGGAAATGGCGGAACAGGTTATTTCCCGTGTCAAGGTCATGTCAGAACTTGATATCGCCGAGCGGCGTGTCCCTCAGGATGGTCGCTTCAAGATCGCCGTTAGAGGACACGAGGTAGACTTTCGCGTTTCGATCATGCCAAGTATTTTTGGCGAGGATGCGGTACTGAGGGTTCTAGACAAGAAGACGTTGTCCGATCAGATGAAAGGATTGCGACTCGATCATTTTGGCTTCGATGAGCAGAGCATTGCTCAGATTCGCAAGTTGTCTAGCGAACCTTATGGAATGGTGCTGGTAACCGGTCCTACGGGTAGCGGCAAGACCACCACATTGTACGGTGCGATCAGTGAGATCAATCTTGGCCTGGACAAGGTCATCACCATTGAAGACCCTGTGGAATACCAGCTCCCGGGCGTTTTGCAAATCCCCGTGAATGAAAAGAAAGGCCTGACATTTGTGCGCGGCTTGCGATCGATCTTGCGCCACGATCCAGACAAGATCATGGTCGGGGAGATACGCGATTCAGAAACTGCTCAGATCGCGGTACAGTCTGCGCTGACCGGACATTTGGTATTTACTACTGTGCATGCCAATAATGCTTTCGATGTGATCGGACGGTTCATGCATATGGGTGTCGATCCTTACAGTTTTGTGTCAGCGTTGAACGGGATTGTTGCTCAGCGATTGGTGCGACTAAATTGCCCTGCCTGCAGTGTCGAGATCCAGCCGGATGCCAAGCTGCTTGCCGATTCGGGTTTGACCGCAGAGAGAGCGGCCAGCATGCGTTTTTACCAAGGCCGCGGCTGTGGGCAATGTAGAGGGACAGGCTATAAAGGACGCAAAGCGATTTGTGAAATTCTGTTGCTGAATGACGCTATACGGGAGTTGATAATTTCTCGAGAACCGACGCGTTTGGTGCGTGAGGCTGCACGAAATAATGGGACGCGTTTTTTGCGCGAGGCCGCCCTTGATGCTGTTGCCAGTGGGCAAACGACCTTACAGGAGATAAACCGTGTCACGCTGGTTGGCTGACGACTTGCAGATTTCTCTTGGCCCAGACCAGGTCGGGGCTGCGTTGGTGCGACGCAGCCTGACCTTGTCCGGGATGAAGCGGCGGGTGGTCGAGAAGCAGAGAATCGTCAATGATACGCAATCGCATACTTGGAACTGGGCGTTGCAGGAAATGGATGCCATATTTTCTCGATATGCAAAAGATCGGCCCAATGTGAGCGTCGTGATTTCTAATCATTTTGTTCACTTTGCGCTTGTTCCCTGGAGCGACCTAATCTCAAGTGAAGAAGAGCAATTGGCTCATGCCAGACATTGTTTTCAAATGACTTATGGCAATTTATCATCAAGTTGGGCGTTGCGCGTGAGTCGCGCTCCGATAGGTGCAGCTCAATTAGCAAGTGCGGTGGACGAACCGTTGCTGAAAAATTGCAGGGAAATTGTGAAGCGGCACAGTTTGCGACTTTCTTCAGTTCAGCCATACCTGATGAGTGCATATAACCGGCTCAGTCATCAGATCAAGCATGCTGATGCATGGTTTGCATTGGTTGAACCAGGAAGTATATGTCTCGCCAGATTGCAAGAGGGAAGGTGGACGAGGTTGAGAACAGCAAGACTGGTTGGGGGATGGGCGGAGTTTTCAAAATTCATGGTGCGTGAGGCATTCATGGGGGATGCTGACATGCAGGCTGAAGAGAAAGTGTTATATGTGTATGCGCCACATCTGGGGCGCATACAGGATATCAGCGGATGGGAGATTCACGAGCTACCTTCCCCTTTGCCAACCAACCTGGCATATGAAGCAGACAATAGCCTAGTCATGGCTCTTAGCGGATAAGCAGATGCGTGGACTCGAACTAGATTATCAACGTAGGCCCAGTAAAATTACGCTATCAGGCGTGGTTGTCTGTGCTTTGGCAGTCGCTACTTTGGCGTTCATGTTGTTTCAATACCGCCAACTGGCAGAAGAGAGCCAGGTTCTGGAAGTTAAATTACGGCAATTTGAAAGTAACCCTTCACCTCAGGTTGATGGCATCAATTCTCGACAGGATGCACGCACATTGGCTAGAGAGATGAAGGAAGCCAATCAAGTACTTAAAATGCTGGGGTTGAGATGGGATGGCATTTTTCAAGCCATTTCGATGGCGCATAGTCAAGGAGTTGCATTGTTGGCGTTAGCGCCTGAACCTGGCAAGGGAACTGTCAGAATCAGCGCTGAAGCAAAGAATTTTTCGATGATGTTGGACTATGTAAAACAATTGGAGAAGCAACCCGCTTTGGGTGGGGTATACCTGCAAAGCCATAATCTTCAGAAGAGTGACCCACAGAAACCTGTGCGCTTTGTCGTCATGGCGGATTGGTTGGATAATTGAACTATGTCTGCCTATAACTTATCGACAAAATCGCTTAACTTGACGCATGGGAATGTGCTCACTCGGATTCGCGCCAGTGTGCTGGAACTTGGCTGGATGGGCATTGTGGGCATCGGTATCTTCGTGATGTGCGGGGCGCTGTATTTTTCAGCGTTGAGGCCTGCGGAATCAAGGTTGGAGATGTTGCGTGATAATCTTGCGCGCATGGAGTCGGATGCTGAGAAGGGGGTCAAGGCTGATGTAAAGCTTACCCAGGCAGAACAATTGGCTGTCTTTTATAGGTCCTTCCCGACAAGCAGTAGTGTGCCGGCTTCGTTGGAAAAAATCTATGCTTCCGCCGAAGGGGAGCATCTTGGTCTAGATCGTGCCGATTACAAAGTCAGTCGTTCCAATACGGGGAAATTGAGTCGCTACCAAATCACGATGCCGATCAAAGGGCAATACTCCAATATACAAAGATTCCTGCTTAGGGTATTGAAGGAAGTTCCAAATGCTTCATTGGAGCATGTTCTGTTCGAGCGAAACAAAATAGGTGAAACCACAGTGGATGCAACCGTCATTCTAGTTCTACATTTGGTGCCGGAGTCATGAGTGGTTGGAGTTGGAGGACATGGCTCTTGATGGTGGCCTTGGTGGCGACGGTCTTGTTCATTATTATCGATGACGCAACGGTTGAGGAACCTGATGCTGGTAAGCATAAACAGGGTGTGGCATCCAAAAGTGGAGGCATGCAACAAACGGAAAGGATGAGTTCTGAGGCTGGTTCAGCGCAGGTTGAGGACCTTCATTTGGAAAATCTGGTGAGAGAAAAGTCTAATATTGACACTTCTAATCCATTTTCTCCTTCCTCTTGGTATCGCGCGCCCCCTCGGCCAAAGATTCCGACTAAGGTGCCACCGCCACCGCCACCGCCACCTTATGTGGCACCGGTGCCCACTGCGCCACCCTTGCCATATAAATATTTTGGCAGTTACGAGGATGGACCAAAGCGCATTCTGTTGTTGCTAAAGGGTGAGCAGATATATCCTGTGTTAGAGGGAGATACATTGGATAACATTTATCTCGTTCAGAAAGTGGTTGGCAGCAAGATAGAAATTGTTTATTTGCCACTAGGTATTACGCAAACCATTGATACAGGCATCGATACATTTACTTCAGTCAAGTAACGGGGATAGAAATGAACACTAATAAAATCCAAGGCGTTTCAATTTTTATAACTCGTGGCGTGATGTTGCTAATGCTGCTAACTATTACGGGTTGTGCGGAATATTATAAGTTGAACCGGGAAGGTTTGACGCTGATGGAGCAAGGTAGATACGAGGCAGGATTAAAAAAACTGTCAGATGCCAGTGCTGCTGCTCCCGACAATGCAAATTATCGTGCTGACTATCTTCGCAACCTTGAGCAGACCGTGAATCGTTTGCTTGATCAGGCTAGCAGAGATCAAGAAGCAGGCAAGTTGGATAGTGCACAGAGATTGCTTGAACAGGTCCTCAAGATCGACCCCGAGAATGGTCGCGCGAAATTGGGTATGGATAAGTTGGCGATGACGCAGCGACATGCAGTTGCGCTCGCATCAGTCGAGGAGTTTCTGAAAAATGGAAATCTCGATGATGCGCAGATAGTACTCAAGCCGGTATTGCTGGAGGATCCGGAAAATGATAGGGCTACTCTTCTACAAAGATACATCCAGAATTTGATAATCAGGAGCGAACAGGCTTCACTTGCGCTGCAATCGAAATTCAAGAAGCCGGTCAATATGCAATTCCGTGACGCCAATCTGAAACTGGTGTTCGAGTCACTATCGCGTACCAGTGGTATCAATATTCTTCTGGATCGGGATGTCAAAGATACTCTCAAAACCACGGTGTTTGTGAATGATGTATCAGTTGAGGACACGATCGACATAATTCTTCTGCAAAATCAACTCGAAAAGCGGATTCTCAATGAAAACAGTGTATTCATTTATCCAAACTCTCCAGCAAAGCTAAAAGAGTATCAAGAGCTTGTGATAAAGAGCTTTCATCTCGTAAATGCCGATGCCAAGCAAATGCTGGTCATGATAAAAACGCTGCTCAAGACGAAGGATATGTTTGTGCATGAAAAAACCAATTCTTTGGTGATGCGAGACACTCCTGAGGCGATTCGGCTGGCGGAAAAAATTATCGCAGATCAAGATCGCTCTGATCCTGAGGTGATGCTGGAAGTAGAAGTACTGGAAGTCTCCACATCACGACTTCAGGAGCTTGGGATCAAGCTTCCCGATCAAATCACGATCTCCCCGATACCATCGAGCGGTAACACTGGATTGACGTTAAAAGATTTGGCGAACCTCAACAAGAGCAAAATAGCAGTCAGTCCGATCAGCGCAACATTGAATATGCAATTGCAAGATGGCGATGTAAAAATGCTGGCGACCCCGCGTATACGTGTACGGAACCATGAGAAAGCGAAGATACTGATTGGTGATCGTGTGCCGGTTATTACTGAAACAACAGTGGCTTCTGGAGCTACCACGACGCCTACGACCAACGTAAATTATCTAGACGTTGGGCTTACCCTTGAAGTCGAGCCTGATATCCATTCTGATCGTCAAGTAGGTATCAAAATCAATCTTGAGGTAAGCAATATCACTCGCGATATTCTTGTCGGCAATACACTTGCATATCAAGTCGGGACGCGCAAAGCAACGACAGTGCTTCGATTGAATGATGGAGAAACCCAGGTCTTGGCGGGATTGATTAGCAATGAAGATCGCAACTCTGCCAGCAAGATACCGGGTCTGGGGCAATTGCCTATATTAGGTAGATTGTTTTCGAGTGAACGGGACGATGGAAAGAAGACCGAGATTATTCTCTCTATCACGCCACGAATTGTCGGCAACCTGCATTTGCAGGAAGCAGGGCAAATGGAGTTCTGGAGTGGTACTGAGGGGGCGCTCAGTGACAAATCTCTCAGCCTGAAAACCGTGGGGGCAGAGTCTATCATTGCGACCAATCAGTTGGGACTTGGGCGACCGTTGCAGCTTTCTTCCCCAAGCCAGGTTCCTGCGCAAGCGAGAGGGGTTGAGATACAGAGCGCTGCAAAGCTGGGGGAACCGAAGTTGATGATGACTTGGCTTGGGCCTATGCAATCTAAGAAAGGTTCAACAGTCAACCTCACCTTGAATGGGCAGGCAGTTGAAGCGCTCAACGGACTGTCATTCGTAGTGAATTACGATGCAGGAACCCTCAAGGCGAATGAGGTTCTGGAGGGCAATCTGTTGAGTCAGGGCGGCGCTTCTGCTTCATTTTCCAAGATCATTGATCAGAGCAAAGGCCAGATCATTGTGAATGCAAGCCTGCCTGCTGGACAAGAAGGAGTGAAGGGAAGTGGCAGTATCGCAACGCTGAGTTTCGAGGTGGTGGGTGACTCACCACAATCGCAAATCACTGTCACGCAGTTAAAAGCTGTCGATGCTGCAGGAAAACCACTAGAGGCTTCTGTTCCTGCGGCACACAATTTACGACAGAGGCCATGAGCCAAGGGTTTCGGCGTTACGCAGGATTCACACTCATAGAGATACTGGTAACAGTAGCAATCGTGGGTGTGATGGCAAGTGTCGTGCTGCCTATGGCTGAGCTCGCAGTACACCGGACAAAAGACCAGGAGTTGCGGTCAGCGTTACGGGAAATTCGTGGCGCACTGGATGCTTATCGAATTGCAGTGCAGGAGGGACGAATCGCCCATTCAGAAAGCATGTCTGGTTACCCGCCAAACTTAAAAGTGCTTGTAGATGGCGTTGTTGATGCTAGAAGTCCAAACAGGGACAGCAAGATCTATTTTCTTAGACGACTTCCTCGTGACCCATTTGCTGCAGACAATGGATTGCCTGCTGAAGAGCAATGGGGGCTTCGCAGCTACGATAGCAGTGCTGATGAGCCAGCAGAGGGAGATGATGTCTTTGATGTTTATTCGCGTTCAGATGGCGTGGGATTGAATGGCATTCCCTATCGGGAGTGGTAATTATGAGAACACAAGTACGGAGCGGATTCACATTGATAGAATTGCTGGTGGTGATGGCGGTGATTGCCGTGCTGCTGACTATTGCCGTACCGCGCTATTTTGGAAGCGTGGATAGATCGAAGGAAGCTGTATTGCGACAGAATCTTGCCCTGACCAGGGAAGCGCTGGATAAATTTTATGGTGATACCGGCAGGTATCCTGATTCCCTGGAAGCGCTTGTAAACAACAAGTATCTGAGAACATTGCCGATTGACCCAATCACCGAAAGCAGCAGTACTTGGATAATCGTATCTCCAGAAGATCAGGACAAAGGCTTTGTCTATGATATCAAGAGTGGCGCACCGGGGAACGCCTCAGATGGTCAGGCCTACAGGGAATGGTGATATTACTGACAAGCCAATGAAATATCTGAAAACCCATAGTAATCTCGAGCGTAAATATCAAAAAGCTTGTAATTTTCGCCGACCTCAGGCGGGCGCTGCCTATCTGATGCTGATGCTGGCTGTAGTTGTAATGGGTATTGGCCTGGTTGCAGTAAGCGAAGTTTGGCATACGACGCTCAAGCGGGACAAAGAGCTGGAATTGCTTTTTTATGGGGACCAGTTTCGACAAGCGATCGCACTATATTATGCAAATACGCCCGGGCGTGCACAAAGATATCCATCAAAACTAGAAGATTTGCTTAAGGATCCTAGGTTCCCGGGTACCAAGCGATACCTTAGAAAGTTATTTTTCGATCCGATGACAGGCGATAAAAATTGGGGTCTCGTGCGTGATTCCGCTGGCGGGATAATAGGGGTACATAGCATGTCCAACGAGGAGACGATAAAGAAGTCGAATTTCAAGTTGGCTGACAGGTTCTTCCAGGGAAAGCGCCAGTATTCTGATTGGGTATTTGTATATCAAGGGAGGCAAGGTATCTTGCCCACACCAAGAAGTTCAAGCCCATAATTCAGCATTACCCTCAAAAGCTTGCCGCAATTAACCTTGTGTCGGATAGTCAGTGTATCCCTTTGCGCCTGGCGTATAGAACGTGTCCATATCGGGTGCATTAACAGGCGCACCTGATTTCCAACGGGCAACCAAGTCCGGATTGGCGAGGAAAGGACGACCCACCGCTATCAGATCGCATTTGCCAACAGCCAGATCGCTCTCAGCTCGTGCTGCATCATAGCCGCCGGAGAGGATCAGTTTTCCCTTGAAAAGCTTTCGGAAAGTCGCTTTCATTGATGCAGGCACAGGCGGGGCCCCCATGGGTGAGTGGTCGACCAGATGAATGTAAACCAACCCTCGATCGTTGAGCTGTTGAGCAAGGTAAGCGTAATCCCCTTCCATCGCCTCATACGGAGGCATATCGTTGAACACACCGAATGGCGATAGACGTATTCCAACCTTGTCCTTCCCGATCGCCTTGATCGCCGCATCGGCGATCTCTAGCACGAAGCGTGAGCGATTCTCTATTGAGCCGCCGTAGAGATCAGAACGTTGATTCGAGTTTGGACGGATGAACTGTTCTAGCAGATAGCCATTCGCGGCATGTAGTTCTATACCGTCGAATCCTGCCGTCATTGCGTTCTTTGCGCCCTGCGCAAATTCCCCTATGGTGCTTTTGATATCCTCAAGCGTCATTGCCTCAGGCACCGGCTGTGGTCTGAGACCTTCGGCATCAGTATACATATCACCGCTGGCTGCGATTGCTGAAGGGGCCAACATGCGCGCACCTGCGGGAAGATTGAGAGGGTGAGATACGCGTCCGCAATGCATGAACTGTATGAAAATTTTAGCCCCCTTTGGGCGAACTGCATCAGTAACGAGTTTCCATCCTGCTACCTGTTCTGCGGAAAATATTCCCGGGATCCGTGGGTAACCTAATCCGTTTGGCGACGGGGATGTGCCTTCTGTAACGATCAGCCCGGCAGTTGCCCGCTGTGCGTAATATTTGGCCATCAGGTCGTTCGGGATGTTGTTTATGGCACGATTGCGTGTCATCGGTGCCATGACTAGATGGTTCTGCAGCGTGAGGGAACCGAGCGTTGCTTTGGAGAACAGTTGTGACATGAATACTCCTTGATAATGGCTACGGCATCACTGACTATGATGCGATACGATTAGTTGGGATCTTGATGCCGGATATGGCTTTTATCGACTGTCCGACTGCTTACTTTCGAGAAGGTTCCGTCGCTTGGTGTATGGTTTCCTTGGTGCTTTCAATTACTTTTTCGGCCTTATCCTTGACCGACTCGACCTGGTCGGCATATGGGTTGCTCAGGATAGGCCTGTGAC
This sequence comes from Gallionella sp., assembly GCA_024641025.1. Taxonomy (GTDB): domain Bacteria; phylum Pseudomonadota; class Gammaproteobacteria; order Burkholderiales; family Gallionellaceae; genus Gallionella. Next base: position 348 of record JAHEDW010000069.1, on the reverse strand, counting down.
GGCCAAAATTCATGCCAAGATGAAATGCGATGAGCGCACCTATCACAAGCCCAACTAAAAATTTCTTCATTTCAGAATCTCCACATTTTAATAAATCAGATGATAGCAGTTTAGCTTATACATTATTCCTAAGAGGTCTCAGGGGAATTGGCATGTCTGTGCAATTATTCTCTTACAGGATAGTAGGATCTGCATCATGATGATCTGAACTACTAATGTAGTCGATGTAGAGGTAGCAGCTCGATTCGAAGTAAGATATTCAAGAAGGTGAAAAGTTAACCCTCGGTTAGGGGCGGCAGATTGAAAGACTTATTTTTTGCCTTTATGGTCCATTGCGATGCCCGCCAG
>JAHEDW010000068.1 GCA_024641025.1 Gallionella sp. | reverse complement strand
AACGTTGAACAAATACCTGCTCCTGAGTCCCCGTACGCACAATAACTTCCGATGGCACAACAATTGCGTCCAGCTTCCTATTGGAAAAGATATCGACATTCGCAAACATATCAGGCTTTAGTGTTTGGCCAGGATTATCGAATTCCAAGCGAATTTTGATGGTGCGCGTCTTCGCCTCGAGGTAAGGGTATATATAAGCCACCTTGCCGGTAAAAATTCGGCCAGGAATTCCTGCAACCTTCATCTTTGCCTTATCCCCTGTTCTTACCCACGGTATATCGTCCTCGTAAAGGTCTACGATCACCCACACTCGAGTAAGATCGGCAATCATGTATAGCTCAGTTTCCGGGGTGAGACGTTGTCCTTCACGTGCCCCAATGTTCATCACGATACCGTCAAACGGAGAATGGATATGCATGCCTTTCATGACCTTCCGTTCTGCAGTTAGCTGAGCGATCTGGTGCTCCGGAACATCGAGCAACTGAAGCCGCTCTTTTGAAGAACGCAACAGGCTTTCAGCTCCATCACGAACATCCGCAAAGGGACTGCTCTTCAATTTCTCGGCATTTTCTAGTGCAAGCAAATACTCTTCCTGAGTGGCGACAAGTTGAGGCGAATAGATTGACAGCAACATAGCGCCTTTCTCGATCCGCTCCCCAGTCTTGTCAACAAACAGCTTTTCGACCCATCCATCATATTTGGGATGCAGTCGCGCAACACGTTGTTCGTCGTAGGTAACCCGTCCGATTGTGCGGATATTTCGCGAAAGGTTTGAACGTTTTACAACGGTTGTTCGCACGCCCATATCCTGAACTACGGTCGGGTCGATCTTCACCGTACCGGAAGGCGCAACCGAACCTGAGCTCTCATCAGGATATACGGGTATATAGTCCATGCCCATTTCATCCTTGGCAGGTATTGGCGACGTGATGGCAGGATTCATCGGGTTGCGGTAAAAGAGTGGTGAATTATCTTTCTGCTGACTTTCCTCGGCATACACGGGAATGTAGTCCATGCCCATCTCGTCCTTGGCAGGCATTGGCGACGTGATGGCAGGATTCATCGGGTTGCGGTAAAAGAGTGGTGAATTATCCTTCTGCTGGCTTTCCTCGGCATACACGGGAATATAGTCCATGCCCATCTCATCCTTGGCAGGTATTGGCGAAGTAATAGCCGGGTTCATCGGGTTGCGATAAAAAATCACTTTAGGCTCGCCCTTAGTCAATGACTGGCTTGCCGTATCAGAAGTCTTGCTTGTCGATAACCAATAACCGATGCCACTACCAATCAACAAGGCAATGACTGCCGTGACAGCGATATTCTTATTCATGAACCATCTCCTTGTCCGTTTTATCGACAACATCTTGCTGATCAATTTTTGATATCGGCATCCCAACAGCCGCTTCAAGTCGTGCCCATGCCTGCCAACCTGAACTGATTGCTTTCCAGTATTGTGTTTCGTAGTTATAAAGAGTGACCTGGGCACGTACCAAGTTAAGAAAATCCACCTTGTTTACCTGATACGCCGCAAACATTGCGGACGCAGTCTGGCTTGCCTGTGGAATAATTCCTGTCTTGAACAATAAGGCCTGCTCTCGTGCAGCAAGATAATCGGCAATCGCCTGCTCTGTCTCAGCATCCACTTGAATTGATGCATCCTGCAATGCATACTCTTCTTTTTGCACCTCTGCATGACGCTGATCGACTGCCTTGCCTTGACGTTTACCTGCGAAGAGTGGCAGGTTGAGGTTTAGCGTGATGCTCGCCAAGTCAGCTCGGGAACTTCCATTCGGATTGTTGCCATCACGAAAGCCATATGCTGCCCCTAGTCGAAAATCCGGGTAATAATCCTTTTCAGCGAGCTGGGCTCGGGCATGAGCTGCCTCCATCATCTTGCGTCGAGACAAGATGAGCGGTCTACTTTGCTGTGCCTGTTTGACAAGCTTCTCGTTATCAGGGATTGGAGGAAAGTCCTCGTTTACATGATCTGGCAACAAGAACTCACTTCCTGTGGAACGACCAAGCAACACATTCATTCCTGATGACTGGCTGCGCCGGGATGCCTTGAGCGCTATTTCAATTTCCAGCAATTTTGAAAGTTCCACCTGCGCCAGAAGCACATCTGATTGCATCCCCTGACCGGTCTTGTACTTGGTTTCAGCAACTCTTACCAAACTCTTTAGAAGGGTGCGATTTCGCTGCACTAGGGAAAGTGCCCGGTCAAGATAGAAGATGTTCCACCAGATCGATCTCACATTGCTTTCAAGTGTGAGCCGTCTTTCTGCAACATCGTTCTCTGCCGTTCCGGCATCCAGATCTGCCAATTGTTCGCGCAAACCAAGTTTTCCGGGAAAGGGCAAAGTAACCCCTATTCCCACTTGCTTCTGCGTCATTGCCTCCTGAGTCATGGAAAAAGTGTCCGTAGGAACACTTAGCAAACCGATTGTCAATGTCGGATCAGGCATGATTCCAACCTGCTGCGGGACTTGAGACAGTGCACGTGCACGCGCTTGCAGGGAAGCAAGACCAAGATTGTCCGATAATGCAAGTGCAATCGCATCGTCCAAGCTCAAGTTTATAAGCGTTGACTCCTCTTGATGCAATACAGCTTGCGAGTCGCCATGCTTGTCGGATATGGCAATATCTCCCGCGAAGGATAGCTTTGAGAATGATATAGCTGCCAGCAATGCGCATACTGAATATCCAGTAAATCGATTCATATTTCGTTAACCTCCGATTGGTACGGCGATAGATTTGCTCACCCTCTCTACTGCCGCATCCGGAATGTCATAACTATTTAGCCGGCGTAATATCCGTAACGAAATATTTTCCGGGGCCCTCGTTGACCACTTCGAAATCAACCTTTTGTCCAGCTTTAACATGCTTCAGTATCGCCGTGTCCTTTACCTGAAAGTCCATGGTCATGCCAGACCATCCCAACGACTTGATCGGGCCGTGAGTAAGATTGATCTTCTTGTTCTGCAAATCAATCTTATTCACCACTCCCTGTGCTTTGTGTGCCTGTGCCGACATTTCGTGCGCCCCACTCATTTTGGAGTGATCCATGCTTTGGTCCTTTTCGCTTGCCTGAGAAAAACCGGGATAGCACAATGATAAAAATAATAAACCGATTGAAATTGTGTGTTTCATTTCTGATCTCCTTGGTTAAATTTAAAAATACGTTTGATAAACTGAGTTTTGAAGACGGATTTTTGCCATCCGAATCTATGTTACGAAATTATTATGCAGGCGATTTAAGGCTGCAGGAAAACTACAGGAGGATTTCATACCTGAAGGTTCTGCCAAGCAGAAAATTACAGGGGCAATCTTTCCTTGTTAAACGCGGGAGAGAGGGGGCGGGTCAAGTGGAGCCGATGTGTAAGAATTGAACCGTGTCGATGAAACTGAATATTTCTGCGAAGACACTTGTGGTTCTGAGGATTTAATTGCAGCTGCTGCCAGATACCCGCTACAAGCAAAATGACAAACGCTGCAATCCTTACAAGAAGCGTTATGCTTATCTTGATTCCCAGATTGCTGATCTAAGCTCGCAACGGATTGATCATTATGTTGCAGTTCGTGATGATGGACTGATGATGCCGGGTTTGCGAAATATTCTTCCTGGTGAACAACCTGCAAATGGCAGTCGGCAATCTTCAACTGCATCGTAACCGAAGCTGCCAGTGCGCTGCCGCTGAATAACGGCAGCCAAATGGCCATAAGCACAGCAAATATTTTCAAAATCGGACGTAGCATTTTTATAGCATGGCAAAATTCAGGCATACTGTCAAAGATTATTTGGTTGCAGAATAGTCAATTGATATTTAGCTACCAACAGTATGGATATACTTAAGTGGACAAGCATGTTGCATTTTAGTTTCCCTAAAACAAGGGATTGGGCATATGCAAGATGCCTTCTCACTAGCCCGAGCTTAAAACAACCATCTCAGGAAATTTCTCTTAGCTTCCATTTTCCAAGTACGATCACCAGAAGTAAAGTGTAAAAAGTAGATCGATCACTTTGAATCATGCGACCGACACACAGTCAAGGTGGGTGTATAGATTTTGTTCGTTGGCTGTATCAACTTTAATATTTCCACCGTAAATTTTGATCGATGAATTGCAGGTAAAGTCAGCCACAATTGCGGCAACTTTTGTTATTCAATTTTTGCCTTTTCTCGAAGCGCCTTGATTTGCGCATCCAACAAGCGCCGGGCAACAATCTGGGTTAGTTGAGGCTTTAAATCCTGCATAGAAGGCGCCTTGTATGGGCGCGTATCCTCAAGTTGTACAACGTGCCAACCAGCATCGGTCTTCACTGCATTTGCTGCAACCTTGCCTTTGGGCAAAGTTTTGATGGCAGCAGCGACTTGAGGCAGTAGATTACCTTGTGCAGACCAGTCAGATAGTCCGCCCTTCTCATTAGTGCTCGAATCACGAGAGTATTCTTTAGCAAGGTCGGCCATTTTAGCCCCTGCCTGAAGTTTCTCGATTAACAGTTTTGCCGTTGATTCCTCGGCGACTAACAGGTGGCGAATCAAATATTCCTTGTCGCCGAGACGAATTACTTGATTGTCATATTCTGCCTTGAGGTCGTCGTCCTTGATCTGAAGTTCGCTGAGCACTTTCTGCTGCCATGCTTGCGCAAGGATATTTTGCCTAGCAAGTTCGATTTGTGCCTGGACTAGCACTTCCTTATCGAGACCGACCTTGCGGGCCTCCTGTTCCATGATCGACTGATTGATGAGGATATCACGGACTCCATCACGCAGTTGTTGGCTGTCCTTTACTCCACGAGCAATCTGTTCACGTAGCAAAATTTCTGCATGTGCATTAGGCTGGATTGCACCGTTGACAGTAACGTAGGGCTTGGAAAGGGATGCTTTTGCATCATTTTCGGCGGCAATTGCACTGGCCGCATCAAAACAGAGGAATGCACCGATTGCGAACGTAAATATAGCTGACTTCATTAAATACCTTTCTTTTCTTGAAAACCCCAAAGTAATCTAAACTTATCGAATTACGCGATGAGGATATTATACTTGCAAATTAAATATTCAAATATTACATGCACTTCAGAAAATGAAGGAAGCAAAGTAGAGCACACTCACCATACTTCACAACCATCAAAATTAGTTTTGCGATGCATTCTCAGCTTAAATAGATAGTAAATGATTATAAATAAATATATTGAAAATGCTGCGATTAAACCAATAAAGAATGCTGATCGAGAACGGTTTTCCTTGAACCTCAGTTCATCATCGAACTCTGATTTGGTAACAAATTAGGTTTATCAACACCACAATATCAAATTCAGTTAGAAGAACGTACTAATCGCTATCCTGATTCAATTCTGAATATTTATAAGTATGAGAAGTAGATTTAGAAATATTTGCCCAACTGCAACCACAATCTGGATTTTCGATTCAGATTATCTGGTTCAGATGTCGGCAACCCTCCACTTCCGCGCGCCGCAAGGTAGGCCTTGATATCGATGCCATATATTTTCGAATTTACACCCACACCTACACCCGAAAGGGTCCGCGAATTTGGACCCAAAAGGTATGGTTCGTGATTGAAAATGACTGTGCCGGCATCAAAGAACAACTCGACTTGGAGGTTTTGTGTAAAGTTGCGGCGTATTTCCAAAGTTGCCATTCGACCTTCATCTCCAAGCCCCTCCCCTTGAGGGTAAGCTCGTACCCCATACGCTCCTCCAAGAGAAAATTGTTCTGAGGAATTGAGATTCTTGTTGGCGTATTGCCCAGACAGAGAGAGGAAAAGCGAGTAACTGTCGTTCAAACGTTGAAGCCGGTTAAGACTGTAATTTAGTCGGGCAAAAGGCCCATTAGTCTTTGCCGTAATTTGGTCAATCGATAATGTAAGGTCATCCATGCCAAGTTTGCCTGCTGCAAGCGACAAGTTATAAAGTGTGATCCCTCCTCCACCGAACTTGTCCTTATGATCACCTGTGAGACCGAAAGTTGCGAGTTGAACCTGTTTTTCAATAGGAACAGATACAATTTCATCGCTGAGTTGTTTGGTCTCCAATGTAAAAGTACCGGCTAAATTACTCCTTTGTGTGCGGATGAACGGGTAAATAGAAAATAGACTGCCGATTGTAGCTGTTCCATGCGCTTCCAAAATCTCAAGTTCTTTTCCCAATCTATAGTTGGTACCAGAATAAGTGGCGCCCACCCTCAGACCGCTGCCACCTACTGGCACTTGAAACGCGAAATACGCGTAAGTAAGTTTTTGGTCAGTAGTCAATGCACGCAAAGTAATCATATCTCCAATCTTTAGCGGACTATTTAATGCCAGTTCCGCACCCAAACGGTATTCACCGGTATAGTAGTTGCCATAATTATCAACAAGGATATTTGCCGAATAAGGTCTTGAAGGAGACAATTGAACCACAAGGTCGGATGTACCTACACTGGCACCAGGCTGCAGCGTCGCGCGTGCCACACCCACACCCGGCGTTTCATTCAAGAGCAACATTGCTCGTTCAACTGGAGCAGCCTGCAATACATCTCCGCTCTTGATCGAGGAAAAGTAATCGCTAGCAAGTTGGTCAGACAACTTCGACAGATTATTGATTCGTCCTTTCCCGACACGACCTTCCTGAACACTGATTTCTACCACGCCGTCCTTAATCTCCTGCGGCGGAATATAAGCCCGGGATACAATGTAACCACGCTTATGGTAGTAGGCGGTAATACGTGCTGATGCTTCATTAAGTTCCGCCAAGGTGTGTTCGCTGCCGACCAGGTCGACTAACAAAGCGTCCAATTCAGCAGTAGGTATTACGGTATTCCCAGTGACACTGATGGATTTAACCATCATGCGCACATCAACTTTTGACTGGTCTTTTGGAACTACTACCTCATCAGGAGTAGAAACAGATGCAGGAACTTCCGCTTCTTCAGGAGAAACTCTTGGAGCTGATTCAGGCACAGGAGCTTCTGTAGGTTCTGGTGCAAGTGCTTCAGCAACTTCTGGTACTTGAATTGGTACTGGGACCGGTGCAAGTGTTGCAGTAACTTCTGGCAATGCTACTGGCGCGGGAATCTCAGCCTCAGGTAGCGCTTCAACAGCTCCCTGGTGCTCTTCCCCAACCAAATAGCTGATTTCTACACGACGGTTTCTTGCACGCCCTTCTCTTGTATCGTTATCGCCAATTAAACTCGCAGCGTTTTCACCTTTGACAGTTAAGCGTTTACCTGCCACTCCATTCGTAACAAGATAATTCCTGACAGAATCTGCAAGTCCCAAGGAAATCAAAGGGTTTGCTTTGCTATCTGAATAGCCGATTATCTCTAGCTTTACCTCAGGATTTTTACGCGCAAACCCAACTACGGCTTCTAGTTCAATGCCAACTTCTGGCTTCAATTGGATCGATCCAGGTACGAAATTGGAGTATTCAATAATGACAGGCTTGTTTTCCGGGAATGTTTCCCTTGGACCCGCCTTGGTGGCTGGCTCGGGTGTTGGCACTGGCATAGGAACCGCTGCTGGCTCTGGTGCAAGTGTTGCAGTAACTTCTGGCAATGCTACTGGCACGGGAATCTCAGCCTCAGGTAGCGCTTCAACAGCTCCCTGGTGCTCTTCCCCAACCAAATAGCTGATTTCTACACGACGGTTTCTTGCACGCCCTTCTCTTGTATCGTTATCGCCAATTAAACTCGCAGCGTTTTCACCTTTGACAGTTAAGCGTTTACCTGCCACTCCATTCGTAACAAGATAATTCCTGACAGAATCTGCAAGTCCCAAGGAAATCAAAGGGTTTGCTTTGCTATCTGAATAGCCGATTATCTCTAGCTTTACCTCAGGATTTTTACGCGCAAACCCAACTACGGCTTCTAGTTCAATGCCAACTTCTGGCTTCAATTGGATCGATCCAGGTACGAAATTGGAGTATTCAATAATGACAGGCTTGTTTTCCGGGAATGTTTCCCTTGGACCCGCCTTGGTGGCTGGCTCGGGTGTTGGCACTGGCATAGGAACCGCTGCTGGTTCCGGTTCCGGTTCCGGTTCCGGTTCTGATTCTGGCTCAGATGCAGGGGCGGGTGCTGATGCAGGTAAAAGTTGTATTGGGGTCGTTGTTTTAGGGATACTCAAGTTACGCTGCTGCTGCAATTCTCGTATCGTTTGTCCCGCATCAGGAACTGGCAAGATTGCAGCCTCAACAGGAAAACCAAAAAGCAGAATATAAGACGGCAATACTATGCCTGCTATTTTTTTTATCATTATTAAGTTACATTGAATTGGGAAAGCAGCGACTCAATTATCCTCTGAAGTGAATCACTGCACTAACATCTCTCCTTCGACAAACGAACTTATAATGTAATTGCCACCTGCACCGGCAGTCAAGGCCAAAGTACCTTGAACAATTGGAGTTATGAAGCCCGGATTGACTCCTGTCGTGTTTACTGCAAGTAATCCGCTGAACACAGTATCTTTGCTATCTGCCCCAACCAACCCCGCACCTCCAATTGTGTATGTCAGCGGAGGTATCGTCCCACCGAACATCATGCTCGCGTTGTCTGCCATGACAACCAGATTGCGAGAAGTTATATTCGCAGTCAAACCCACCGGCAGAGAGATAGAGTAATTATTTACATCTTTGCCTGTGAGCGAAAGTGTCACTGGTTTGGCTGTCCCAATATTAGGATCTGCGAAGAATCCACTGAGGTTAACGGTATCTCCAGCTACAACATTATTGATGATTGCGCCACTAACTGTTGCAATTACAGTGCTGTCATAAGGACGATTTAACGCGACCGGCGTACCTGACAATGTCAGTACTCGGGCAGTAATATCGGCAATTAATCCAACCGGTTGGGTAAAACTATAATTTCCTGCGGCCACGCCTGTCAGCGTAAGTGTCACTGGCTTGGCTGTCCCAACATTCTTGTCTGCGAACTGCCCCACCAAAGAAGCGCCATCCCCTGCAACCAATCCACTAATATTTGAGATACCGCCGATATTTGCCAGAGTGGTGCCGTCATATACTTTGCTAAGTACAGATGGGGTACCTGTATAAGTAAGCAAGCGCGGTGTAATGTCTGCGCGCAAACTCGCACTTGTGTAAATATAATTCTCTGCGCTCGCGCCAGTCAGTGCAAGCGATACAATTTTGTTTGTGCCGACGTTAGGTGAAGTAAAGATTCCCACCAGCGATGCATCATCTCCGACAATCAGTCCATTGGCGGTTACTCCACTTATCGATGTGTAAGTAGTACCGTCATATACTCGGCTCGCTGCAACCGGGGTGCCCGTAAATGAAACTGATTTGGCAATGATGTTTGCTGTAAGTTGATTTTGCTGAGCGATGTAGTTCATTGCGTCAACTCCACCCAGTGTAAATCCACCATTTACGGGAATGCCGTTACCAACGTTCTTGCTACTGAACGTACCGACTCCGGTAAATATCGCGTAAACATCATCTCCGCTCAACGGGTTGCTGATTAAAGGCGTACCGATAATAGTGGCAGTAGTCGTAGCGTCATAAATTTTGTTTTGGGCCGTCAACCCGGTCAGCATCAAGGTAACAGGTTTGATTTCGGCTTGGCCGCCCACAAGTGTATAGTTACTGGCCAGTTCGCCATTCAGTCCGTTGCCTAATGTCAGTGTACCGAGATTTATGGGCTTGCTATAACCAACATTCTTGTCTGCAAGAGATCCAGTACCAGTAAGAGTGAGTTTTTCGACAACTCCATTGATATAAGCCCCGTTTATCGTGCCGATCATGCTGGGGTCAATAATCGTGGTCGTATCATAGGTTCGACTGGCATACAGAATGATTGGTTTTGGAACAACCGTCAGCGTGCCACTCACGTAAGTAATGCTGTAATTGCTGGACAAGCCAACACTAAATACAGCATTGCTCGGGGTGGCGCCAGGATACACACCAACATTGGCTGTAGTTCCCGCACCAGGAAGGTTCAGAGTCACACTTCCGATAGCATCAGGTGTCACCAGTCCTGTTGCTGTAAAACCAGCAGTTCCAAACGCATCTCCATAAGTTAAAGTTACATCATTTGCAGTTACAACTGCCGGAGCAGGCGTTATATACGCGGCAACCGTTTGACCAGTAACCAGGCTGTAGTTGCTCGCCAGGCCACCATTCAAACCGTCAGCCAGCACGTTGCTGTTCGCGGTCACCAAGTTCGCAGTCAGCACATCCTTGCTGTTGAAGGTCGCAGTACCCGTAGCAGTGACCGTTTCCAAACCAACCAGTCCGCCCGTTATGGTGAATGTCGGCGCAGCTGTAAGGGTGCCGTCATACACCTTATTTGGTGCAGAGATCGTCGCTGTAAGTGCGGCAGGCGTAATATTCGCGGCAACCGCTTGACCAGTAACCAGGCTGTAGTTGCTCGCCAGGCCACCATTCAAACCGTCAGCCAGCACGTTGCTGTTCGCGGTCACCAAGTTCGCAGTCAGCACATCCTTGCTGTTGAAGGTCGCAGTACCCGTAGCAGTGACCGTCTCAAAATCAACCAGTCCGCCTGTTATGGTAAATGTCGGCGCAGCTGTAAGGGTGCCGTCATACACCTTGTTAGGTGCAGTGATCGTCGCCGTCAGTGCTGCGGGTGTGATTATTGCAGCACCTGTTGCTGTCGTTGGAAGTATATAGTTGCTCAACAATGTGGTGCCAGTCGCAGTAAAGTCAGCCGGTGCCAATGCAACAGTCGCTATGTTCGCTATTAGGACGTCTTTGCTGTTGTAGTTGCCGATAGTTTGCGTGACTGTCGCGCCCTCAGTACCTACAAAGCCGGAAATTAAGTAATTCGAAGTTGCAAGTGTCGCGATGGTATTTCCGTCATATGACTTAGATGGCGTACCAACAATCGCAGCCGTTAGTATCGCAGGATTGATGGTCAGTGCGGTGGCGTTGCTTGGTGACTGGGCAAACAGGTAGTTGGCAGAGGTCAATCCCGAACCGGTGATGGCATAGCTGCCGACGTTGCTGGTCGCCGTCGCGGTGGTCGTGAAGGTGAGCGTGCCGGTGGTCGCCGTCGCCTGTGTATCGCCGTTGACGTAGCCGGTCACGGTACCCGTCAGTGCCGGGTTGGCCACACCATACAGGCGGTTCGCAGGTGTTGCGTTATAGGTCAGCGTGGCAGGCGTGATCGACAATGCGGTGGCGTTCCCCGCCGCCTGCACGAACACGTAGTTGCCGTTATTGGCCGCCAGCCCCGAACCGGTGATGGCATAGTTGCCGACATTGCTGGTCGCCGTCGTAGCGGTCGTGAAGGCAAGCGTGCCGGTGGTCGCCGTCGCCAGTGTCTCGCCGTTGACGTAGCCGGTCACGGTACCCGTCAGTGCCGGGTCAACGCCGCCATACAGGCGGGTCCCCGCGTTCGCGACATAGGTCAGCGTGGCAGGATTGATGGTCAGTGCGGTGGCGTTGCTTGGTGACTGGGCAAACAGGTAGTTGGCAGAGGTCAGTCCCGAACCGGTGATGGCATAGCTGCCGACGTTGCTGGTCGCCGTCGCGGTGGTCGTGAAGGTGAGCGTGCCGGTGGTCGCCGTCGCCTGTGTATCGCCGTTGACGTAGCCGGTCA
>JAHEDW010000002.1 GCA_024641025.1 Gallionella sp. | reverse complement strand
GCGGTCGTGAAGGCAAGCGTGCCGGTGGTCGCCGTCGCCAGTGTCTCGCCGTTGACGTAACCGGTCACGGTACCCGTCAGTGCCGGGTCAACGCCGCCATACAGGCGGGTCCCCGCGTTTGCAACATAGGTCAGTGTTGATGGAGTTATGCTCGTCGCAACAGTTTGACCGGTAACCAGACTGTAGTTGCTCGCCAATCCACCGTTCAATCCATCAGCCAGCAAGTTGCTATTCGCTGTCACCAGGTTGGCGGTCAGGACATCCTTGCTGTTGAAGGTGGCAGTACCTGTTGCAGTTACTGTTTCCGTGCCGATCAGTCCGCCGGTGATGGTGAACGTCGGTGCAGCAGTAAGGGTGCCGTCGTAAACCTTGTTCGGTGCGGTAATTGTCGCTGTCAGTGCCGCAGGTGTAATACTCGCCGTTTGGCTAATAGGCTGTCCAAATAGAGAGAATAATCCGGCATCCAATCCAGTGAGGCCATACCCAGAGAAGCTGACAGTTGTGGCAGTCGTCACGTCTTTACTGTTGAAAGCTGCAGTGCCTGCGGACAAGCTTACTTGCTGACCTGCAGTGACACCGTCAGGGCCAGTTAGGAATGTGAATGGTGTATCGATGGTGGCAATGGTATTGCCATCATAGATCTTGTTTTGCGCAATTGCTGATGTGTTGTCAACAAACACCAGCATGTAGGAATTCAGCGTTCCTCCAGTTACGTTGCCGGTGTAAATATTAGGTGTAGCATAAGAAACTGGGTTGTAGTAAATATCTGCTGTACCCGTATTCAAGGCAACTGCACCTGCACCGTTAAAATTCACGGTTCCAAAAATTGAACCGGGGCCATTCCCTGTGTTGTCAGCACGCAAGACAACACTTCCTGCTCCAGTTGCCCCGACGTTAGCGTCAATTAACTGGTTAACATCTACGTTGCGGAAGGCGCTCAATGTCAGCGTGGTATTGGCTGTCCAGGATATCGGATCATTGACGATGATGTCGCCGAAACCGCCTCCGCTAGTCAAGGTTTGTATGGTGACATTGCCGAGGCCAAGACTGGTGGCTAGCGCGGTATTGGACATGTAACTGCTGCCATTCAATGGGTCAACAGCCGCGATAGTGTAATCGGTTGGATCAATCAGCCAGTTTCCCGATATTCCCTGAGTAGCCAGAGTACTGACCTTCGCATCATTTGCGACACGCACATGGGCAGCAGATGTTTCAATAAAGCCACCATTGCCACCCCCTGGAGCAGAGGCATCGAGCGTACCACCAACATTGACGGTTCCGACTTGCATGTCGCCCATCAGTTTGATGACGCCACCGACATTTTGGATAGTGCGCGCTTCGATAATACCTGTGTTGTTAACTACTGCCGTGCTGAGTGTGTCAGCTGCCTTGGCCGACATATAAACCTGCCCACCATCAGCCTGAATCAATTGCTTGTTTTCAACCAGCGCATTAAGAGAGCCCTGATCTGTGGTGTAAGAAAGCAGCGAACCGTTGTCGAGATTGATGGTAACTTTGTCACCAGCACCGAGCAGTGCAGTACCAAGCGTGGCGGTAATAATGCCTTCGTTGCGTACTTCAGGTGCGAGCAAGGCAATATAGCCGCCTTGTGCCGCGTTGAGAGTGCCCTGGTTAACAACTGAACCTGCTGCGCCTCCGTTGCTGAAGGCGTAATTACCAGCCATGAAGTCAGAATCACCAAGGCTAAGTGTGGAAGCAACCAATCCACCCACACTCACTTGTGCGCCTGCGCCAAATAATACGCCGTTAGGATTCAGTATGAAGACCTGGCCGTTGGCGTTCAAGGTGCCGAGAATAGAACTCGGATCCTGGCCGAGAACACGGTTCAGCGCGATGGACGAGGAGTTAGGCTGGCTGAACAGTACAGCTTCGCTGCTCCCAATGCTGAAATTTTGCCAATTAATGGCTAAGTTCTGGGTATCCTGAGTAATCGTTGTGGTGGAACCAGTCTGGGCAATGGTGCCTGAGCCTGCACTTACTTGCCCACCAATAGGCGCCGCTTGGGCCAGAGGTACGCTCAACAACGCTGTGCCGTAGTGCAGCAGTGTAAAGAGCGCAATCGAGCGGCGCCAGGACATAGATTTTCTCCGTCCCATTACTGTTTCCGAAACGGATTTCCATGCGCCCGAAAACCTAGCCCACGAAAGCCTGGCAATCGTTCTAGAAGCAACTATGTGTTTATTGGCAAATTTTCCAAACATAAAAACTTAATGTCGCTTAGCTCATAATTGTTGCTGATCGAACCATTCTTGGCATTGAAATAAACTTCGTTCAAGTACAGAAGAATGCCATTGTTTAGCCCATATTCACGAGTTGAACAACTTCAATATGGTTGCAGCAAATCAAAATAGTTCATTAAATTATGCAAGCTCTAAATAATCAAGAGCTTGCAGCCAATCTCCAAATATCCTTTGAAAAATATCGAACCAAGCAAATTTAACTATAAACAGCATATAACATGCCACATTTAGTTTATTGTTTTTTAAGACATAAATTTATTAATTTTATGCCATTTCCAAATAACGGGAATTAATAAGTCTAATAATCGGGAATATTAGAGATTTGCTACTTTCATGTATTTCTTGATTTTCTAGGGATATTAAATTTTATCAATAGCCTATGGATTGCAGAAAATGATTATCTTGGTCTCCAGAATTAGAGAAAACCGCTATTCCTCGGGGTGATTATATCAACTGGGACAGTATGAATTTCGAGTTTATTACCCATATAGTTTTCGACCACGAATGCGTGCACGATGCGCCCGGCGTTGTTCTCCCTCAGTAAGCGGTTTTGGCTTGCTCCCCTCGAACGGGTTCTTGCTTGATTTGTATTGGATTCTGAGGGGTGTACCCTGCAGTTTGAAGATCTCGCAGAAAGTCCGCTCCAGATAGCGCGAATAGCTCGCCGGCACCCTATCTAATCCGCTGCCATGTACAACGATCAGTGGAGGGTTACTTCCGCCCTGATGCGCGTAGCGCATCTTGGGCGTGAAGCGTCCGCTCTTTGGTGGAGCCTGTTTTGCTATTGCAGCTATCAGTGCACGAGTTAGTTTGGGCGTTGACAGTTTCGCCATCGCAGCAGCATATGCCTGATCCACCGACTTCAATACATCCGATATGCCGTTTCCATTTAGGGCTGAAATGTAATGCCGTTTGGCAAAGGCCAGAAAATGAAGCTTGCGCTCGATATCATTCTTCACCATATCTCGATGATGTTCATCTAGTCCATCCCACTTGTTGACTGCCAACACCAGCGCACGTCCTTCTTGAAGGACAAAGTCAGCAACATGAGCATCCTGTTCGGTAATCTGGTCTCGTGCATCTACCACCAACACGACTACATTGGCATCTTCGATCGCCTGCATGGTTTTGATAACTGAGAATTTCTCTACAGCTTCTTCGACTTTGCCACGTCGTCTCACGCCAGCAGTATCAATAATGGTGTACTGCTTACCGTTGCGCTCAAAATCGATATAGATACTGTCACGGGTAGTGCCCGGTTGATCGAAAGCGATCACGCGTTGCTCACCAAGAATGGCATTCACTAGTGTAGACTTACCGACATTCGGGCGACCTACAATGGCGATCTTGGGTGGGTGTTCGTGATTTTCCTCCTCCTCGACCTCTTGTGGAAAATTCTCCAACGCGATCTCGACCACTTCCGCGATATTGTCGCCATGTGCCGATGAAATTGGTAGCGGCTCCCCTAAACCCAACTCGAAAAAATCGGCGGTCACCTTGCTGCGCACCATGCCTTCGGCCTTATTGACCAAAAGCAAAATGGGCTTACCAGTTTTGCGCAATTGCCCAGAGATGATGTTGTCCTGAGGTGTACAGCCGGCGCGACCATCGACAAGGAAAAGTATTACATCTGCTTCATCCACGGCTTGGCGACTTTGCTTTGCCATTTCGAACATGATGCCTTCCTTGACTACAGGCTCCAATCCACCGGTATCCACCACCAAATAGGGACGATCACCTATTCTGCCTCGCCCGTAATGGCGGTCGCGAGTCAATCCCGGTTGGTCTGCCACAAGTGCATCGCGGCTGCGTGTGAGTCTATTGAAGAGGGTGGATTTGCCGACATTCGGACGACCAACCAGCACTAATGTAGGCAGCATTAAATTAGACTTTCATTATTTGACTGACAACGAATAGATGTCCCCACCATGTGTCTGCACAAGCAGGCCGCCATCCATCGATAGTGCTGCAACATTTATTGCTCCGCCGTCTAGTTTTATCCGTGAAGCCATGTTGCCATCCTCGCGATTCAATCCATGTAGATAACCCTCATAGTCGCCAACTACAACCAACTTTTCCAGAACCAGAGGAGATGAGATTTCACGCTTGGTCAACTTATCGTTCTTCCACACAGTGCTTCCGCTACTCTTGTCCAGTGCAATGACCGCCCCTTTAGCATCGCTCAAGTACAGATATTTTCTCAATAGCATCATACCCTTGTCGCTGGAAATATCTCGGTTCCAGAGCGGTCCGCCTTGCGCTACATCAAAACAGGCCACGCGTCCTTGAAACGATATTGCGCAGACTTGCTCATCATCGACAACCGGATTACTGGTAATGTCACTAATACGCTCAAGCTCGGTATTGCCGCTCGGTTGAGAAACTTGCACCTCCCACAGCACTGATCCGTCAGCAACCTTAAGCGCGACCAATTTACCTCCGGCAAAGCCAGCAAAAGCAACGCCACGCTGAACTGTTATGCCTGCATGACTTCGTACGACCAGTGCTGGTGTGCTTCGTTCGTAAAGCCATAAGCGTTTGCCATCCGCCACGTCCAAAGCAGCGATTCGCCCGTCACCGCTGCGCACCATCACTACTCCAGTTGCTACTTGGGGCACACTCAATACTTCGCTGGGCACTTTACTCTTCCAACGCAGATTTCCACTTTCGTCGTATGCCAATACTTCGCCTTTATCGCTTCCGATCAGTACAAGCCCCTCACCACTCGCAACACCGCCGCTGATGGTAACTCCCGTTTTGATTGTCCATATCTTTTTGCCGTTGCTTCGATCCAGCCTTATCAGATCGCCTTTCGCTGAAGCAGCATAAACAGCATTGGTAGTTAACGCCGGTCGAAGTTGATTCAATCCGGAATCTCCCACTTCACTATGCCAACGTTCCTCAAACCTCACAGTCTGAGTAAACTCGACAAGTTTGGCGGGCCCCACTTCACCCTTGATATCAGCAAGGTCCGGAGAAGAATTACTAGAGCACCCGGCCAAAACAAACACGGCCAGCAAAACTGCCTGTCCAAAACCCAATCCTTCCAGAGAAACTCCGAATGGACTATGGGAAGGACGTGCATACTTCATTTGCTTGCTACCAGCGCATCGAGTTTCATCTTTATCAGATTGCGGTACATGCTCTTGTTATCGGTCTTTTCATAGGCCAGTTTGTAAGCACTCCTAGCCTCATCTACCTTGCCTTGCGCATTCAGCACATCACCTTGAAGATCAGCATATAAACCATCGAAAGAGGCCGAATGCTCTGCTTGAAGAAATGTCATTGCTTCAGCATATTTTCCGTCATCCAAAAGCAATGATGCCAACCGAAGGCGCGCAACATCACGTAAATCAGCTTCCACGGCGTGATCGATGACCCACTGTAATTGTGACTTGGCATGAGCCACATCCTTGCCGTGCTCATTTACTTGCGCCGCAAGCAAAGCTGCACGAGATGCGTAAGCGGTAGAGCCAAATCTGTCCATCATTGCGGCCGCAGCATCGTTGACACGTCCGGAATCGTTTCCTTCCAATTGCCTTACGAATTCAGAATAAAGCGTTGCTGCCTGAATGGATTGATTACGTTGGTAGTACTGCCAACCGCGCCACCCGCCAATCGCGATAACGGCAATCAGCAGAGCGCCGAGTATCTGACTTCGATTGTCTTTCCACCATGCCTTAAGTTCTTCGAGTTGTTCCTGTTCCTGCAAATCCAGTGCTGCCATGCTTGTACTCCTACTTGATAAATTGATTGACTGTCTTGGTAAGATCATCCAAAGCAACGCGGATTTGCTGGCCGCCCTGCATCGGTTTGACACTCGCTTCGCTGCTTCTTGCTTCGTCGTCGCCGATTACCACCGCCACGCTTGCCCCACTGGTATCGGCTTTCTTCATTTGAGATTTGAAGCTGCCACCACCGCAATGAAGCAGTACGCGCAGTTCATCATCGCGCAATCTTTCAGCCACTTTACTTGCCAGCCTACTGGCATGATCACCCTGGTGCACCACATACACATCAACTTGCTGGCGTGGCAAAGCCATGCCATCCTCCTGCATCAATGCCAGCAAGCGCTCCACCCCCATCGCAAACCCCGTTGCTGGTGCAGGTTTGCCACCAATCTGCTCGATCAGGCCATCATAACGACCGCCAGCACAAATTGTCCCTTGGGCTCCAAGTTCAGTAGTGACCCACTCGAACACAGTTCGATTGTAATAATCTAACCCCCGAACCAGACGAGGATTGATCTCAAAGGAAACATCATGTTGCTCGAGCAATTTTTGCAATGTAGAAAAATGTTGTAACGCATCGTCCTCTATCTCGTCCATAAGCTTGGGGGCCGATTCTATCAAGGCCTGCATCTCAGGATTCTTGCTATCCAGGATACGCAATGGATTGCTGTGCAAGCGGCGGGTCGCATCAGAATCCAACATATCCCGGTTCTGTCCGAAATATTCGATCAACTTGGTGCGATGGCGCTGCCGTGAAGCAGCATCGCCAAGCGTATTCAACTGTAGCGCGACATCGCGCAATCCGAGTTTATGCCACAAGCGAGCGCACATTAAAATTTGCTCGGCATCTATGTCCGGCCCAGAAAAACCCAGCGCTTCAACACCATATTGATGGAATTGGCGATAACGACCTTTTTGTGGCCGTTCATGGCGAAACATCTGACCACTGTAATACAAGCGTTGCGGTGAGTTATACAGCAGATTGTGCTGCAATACTGCACGTACACATGATGCTGTACCTTCAGGACGCAGCGTAAGTTCATCCCCGTTCAGCGCATCGGCAAAACTGTACATCTCTTTCTCGACGATATCTGTTACTTCACCAATAGCGCGCTTGAATAATGCGGTAGGTTCTACTAAGGGCATGCGTATATTGCGATAGCCGTAGCTATGTAGCCAATCGCGCACCACCTCCTCGAACCAAAGCCACAATTCAGCCTCGTCCGGCAAGATGTCATTCATGCCGCGTACGGCCTGTATTGTTTTTTCACTCATAATTTATTAAGTAAAACTCTGGGTAAACAGTGCAAACACTCTCGTATGCTATTGTTCCCGCTTCACATATTTCCGTTCCACATAATCATCGACAATCCCTGTAAATTCCTTGGCAATATTGTCGCCGCGCAAGGTCAATGCCTTCTCACCATCGATGTAGACTGGTGCAGCTGGGCTCTCGCCGGTACCGGGCAGACTAATGCCTATGTTGGCCAATTTGCTTTCGCCAGGTCCGTTCACCACGCATCCCATCACAGCTACGGTCATATTTTCTACACCTTTGTATCTGTCGCGCCATATCGGCATCTTCTCGCGAAGGTGTATCTGAATATTTTGAGCCAACTCTTGGAAGAAGCTACTGGTGGTGCGCCCACATCCCGGGCATGCTGTAACCATAGGTGCGAATGCGCGTAAACCCATGGTTTGAAGTATCTCCTGTCCAACCAGCACTTCCTGGGTACGGTCGCCGCCAGGTTCAGGTGTCAAAGATATACGTATTGTGTCGCCGATACCTTCCTGTAAAAGTACCGCAAGTGCTGCGGTAGAAGCCACGATGCCTTTTGAACCCATCCCCGCTTCAGTGAGGCCAAGATGTAAAGCATAGTCACATTGTAATGACAGAGCACGGTAGACTGATATCAGATCCTGAACTTCGCTGACTTTGCATGACAACACAATACGGTTGCGTTGCATGCCCAATTTTTCAGCACGGGCAGCACTTTCAAGAGCAGAAGCGATTAGGGCAGCGCGAGTCACATCTCCCGCTTCTTTGGGTTGAGCAAGACGCGAATTCTCGTCCATCATGCGCACCACCAAATTTTGATCGAGGCTCCCCCAATTAACCCCAATGCGCACCGGTTTGTCATAGCGAATCGCGGTTTCAATCATCATTGTGAAAGGGTCGTCTTCCTTGCGATTTCGCCCAACGTTGCCGGGATTAATCCGATATTTTGCCAATGCTTGAGCGCAATCTGGAAACTCAGTAAGCAAGCGATGACCGTTGTAGTGAAAATCACCGACCAGCGGAACATCGCAACCCATGCCATCCAGCAATGAACGAATATTTGCTACTTGTGCGGCGGCCTCGGGAGTATTAACTGTAATGCGGACCAGTTCAGATCCTGCGCGCGCTAACTCGAATACTTGCTTTGCTGTCTCAACGGCAGCAGCTGTATCAGTATTGGTCATCGATTGCACTACGACAGGCGCTCCACCGCCAAGCATCACTTTGCCGACTAGTACCCGTTGCGACGGGCGGCGCTTAATGATGGCCGCACTCATGCTCACTGCAGTGTAACGTGCGCCACTTCGCTGTATTTGTTGATATAGGGAGTCAGATCCACCTGCTTACCGTCATAATACAAGCGTGCCGCCAATCCATGTCCGATCAGCATGGTGAATGGTGCACGTCCAGAAACAACCAACTCGCTTCCTGCCGGATTGACCTGTGAAGATAATATCTTGTCATCCTTGTCCCTGATTTCAGTCCAAGATTCTTCCCCAAATTCGAGACGCAACTGAGTGACCTTTGTGGCATCACTAGGCTGCTTCTCTGAAGTTGCAGGCATAGACTGCTGTGGGGTGACAGGGGTGACAGGCTTGGCCTCTGGCATGAGCATTGGGCCAAGTCCCAGCATCTCTAAAGGTTTCGCTTCTGGCTTATCCACCGTCTTGATTTCAGGCTTGCTTTTGATCTCAGGCTTGGTTTCGGTTTTGATTTCAGGTTTCACTTCAGACTGAGCTGCAGGCTTATTCTGCGGTTTGGATTCTGAAGGCAAAATCTCTTGCTTGCTTGCTTGCTTGCTAGGATTGGTTACCGTCGAATTAGGCTCCCGAGTTTCTACTGAAGGGGCATTTTGCTTAGTCAGATCTTCTGCGGGCAAAGAGATTGGAATTTCAACCTGGGCGACTTCAGTAACTGTAACTGGCGACATGAAATTCCACAACGCAAATCCTCCGGCAATCGCAGCCAGTACCCCAGCAGCTATCAGCAAAATCGTATTTTGCCGGAGCAGTATATGAGCATTGGGAAAAGGCACTCCGACTGAAGGAGGTATCACCAATTCCATCGTTGCTCCCTTTGCATTAGGCAAAGCTTCTAATAATTTCTGTGCATCTAATTGCAATATCTTGGCATAGCTGCGGATAAAACCCCTCAAGAATGCATCTTCCGGCAATTGCTCATAGTCGCCGGCTTCAATCGCCTCAATCTGGCGTGGAGCAAACTTGATCTGGTTTGCAACATCAGCCACGCTCAACCCCAATTGCTCACGCGCCTCACGCAACAACGTTCCCAGACTAGATTCTGTTATTGCTGTTGCCTTATCTGTATTTGCCGAACTATTTTCGGGTATTTGTTCCATTATTTGCCACTCATCAATAATTCAGTTTCTCGCGAATCCGGGAACCGCTTGCGTAACTGTAATCCGTAACTCGCCTCAGAATTACGGTCTCCAGTTCTGCGTGATATTCTTACAGCCAACCAGAGCTGTTCAGCTGTAAGGCTTTCCGAATCTTTCGAAAAATCTGCAAAATATCTCCTTGCTGAGGAATAATCACCATCAGCATAACTAATTTCAGCCAAAACCAACAAGGCCTGCGGCATACCGGGCTGAGCAAGCAAGGCGCGCTGCAGAAACTCCTGTGCATCCTTATTATTGCCAATTTTTCGGGAACATATCCCTGCATTTAGAAACGCTCTCCCTGGTGTCCGATACAGAGGGTCTTTCAATGCTGCCATGAAATGGGGGATCGATTCCTTTTCACGGCTTCGCTGACATAGGTACCATCCATAATTGTTATGCGCATCCGAATCGTTCTTGTCAATGCTCAGGCTTTTCTTGAAATCCTCCTCGGCAAGCTCATCTTCACGCAACGACATGTGTACTAGGCCACGTACATTGTATGCTTTTGCATAATTGCGGTCAGCCTGCAGTGCCTGCTCTATCTCCTCCAGCGCGACACCGTATTGGCCCCTCTCAAAATAAAGTCCGGCTAGTTCTGTATGAACACTGGCACTTTTGCTATTGCTGGAATCGACGGACGGCGTTCCACAACCTATCAACAGGAGCAAAACAAACAGCATGACACCCAAGCTTCTCATCAGTCCGTTCCAATCATTCATTCACATAGCCCCAACAGTGCGCTGTAATGTTCGTCTGGTTTTATCCTGAACTTGCCCTGCCAATTGTCCACAAGCCGCCGCTATATCATCACCACGCGTCTTGCGAGTCGTTGTGACAATATCGGCCTGCATAAGCACGTCACGGAAATGATTGATGGAATCGGGTCTTGAACGACGATAGCGAGAATTCGGAAATGGGTTGAATGGGATAAGGTTGAACTTGCATGGCACTTCACGTACCAACTTAACCAACTCATGCGCATGCTGTACTGAGTCGTTAACTCCATCCAGCATAACGTACTCAAAAGTAATGAAATCGCGCGGCGCGCGGTCAAGGTATCGCTGACAAGAGGCCAATAACTGCTGCAAGGGATACTTCTGATTTATTGGCACGAGTTCGTCGCGTAATTTGTCGTTCGGAGCATGAAGGGATACTGCCAGCGCTACTGGGCATTCATCTCGCAACCTGTCGATTGCTGGTACGATTCCTGAAGTGGAAACGGTGACGCGACGGCGAGACAATCCAAAGCCATGGTCGTCAAGCATCAACCGCAGTGCCCTCACGGTATTATCAAAATTCAGCAACGGCTCACCCATACCCATCATTACGACATTACTGACTGGCCATAGGCCTTCTGAATTTCGGCCGACCTGATGATTAGCCCACCACAACTGACCAATAATCTCTGCAACGGTAAGGTTACGATTAAATCCCTGCTTTCCGGTTGAACAAAACGAACAATTCAGCGAACAACCTGCTTGAGTGGAAATACACAGCGTACCCCTCGTTTCCTCGGGTATGTATACAGCTTCCACGGCATTGCCTGTCCCGGCATCCAGCAACCACTTACGTGTGCCATCATCAGACAGTTCCTCTCGCAAGACTTTCGGCACCGTTATGCACGCACTTTGTGAGAGCTTATCGCGCAATGATGCAGCAATATCGGTCATCGCTGCGAAATCGGACTCCCCGCCCTTGTAGATCCAACGCATTAACTGACGCGCACGGAATGGCTTCTCACCTATTTCTGTTAAATAGCCGGTCAGCGCTTGCGCATCGAAGTCGAGGAGGTTTTGCTGCATCTTTAACTCTTAGCGTGAGTGAATATTCTTCTTAGGGAAGAAGTAGGCGATCTCGATTGCTGCATTTTCTGCTGAATCTGATCCATGAACGGCATTGGCATCAATGCTGTCAGCGAAGTCGGCACGTATTGTCCCTGCTTCGGCCTTCTTTGGGTCAGTTGCTCCCATCAAGTCGCGGTTCTTCTGGATCGCGCCTTCCCCTTCCAGTACCTGTATCATCACCGGTCCGGATATCATGAACTTCACCAGATCATTGAAAAATGGTCGTGCGCGATGCACGTCATAAAAACCTTCCGCTTCAGTACGGGCCAGGTGGCGCATCTGGGCAGCGACAATCTTCAACCCTGCTTTTTCAAAACGGGAATAGATCTTGCCAATGACGTTCTTGGCTACTGCATCAGGTTTGATGATTGACAGGGTGCGTTCTACAGCCATGCTTCTTTCTCCAGAAAAATAAAAGGTTGATCAGAAATTACAAGAGCGTAATTCTATCAGGGTTTGCACGCACTGTCGCAGATGCTATAGCCAATTTTGGACTACCCAAAACCGCCACTATTGGACGTTTGAATGACAAAACCATGTCAATCAAGTACCGGGTTACAGAAGCAGGATTAATTGAAAAGAAGATCAGGCAGGAAGAGTGAGACCTGGGGGATGTAAGTAATGATTGCGAGAAAGGTCAACAGCACCATCAGCCAAGGCAAAGCCGCCCTAGTGACCTGCATAATACTCATGCCCGTAATGCCGCTGGTTACGAACAGATTGAGTCCTACCGGGGGGGTGACCATGCCAATTTCCATGTTTACAACCATGATGACACCAAGATGGATCGGATCGATACCCAAATGGTTCGCAATTGGGAAAAAAATCGGTGCCAGAATCAGTATGATTCCGGTTGGCTCCATAAAATTTCCTGCGACAAGCAGGATAATGTTAACAACAAGCAGGAACATCCACGGCGCCATACCGATCGCTACGATATGTTCTGCGATAGTTTGAGGAATGCGCTCAGTTGTCAAGACATGTGCGAACAACATCGCGTTGGCAACTATGAACATCAGCATCACCGTGGTGCGGCTAGCTTCAACGAAAACTTGCGGCAACTGTTTGATTTTCAGGTCGCGATAGATAAACACTGCCACAAACAATGCATACACAGCAGAAACAGCTGCTGCCTCGGTGGGCGTAAATATTCCACCATAAATCCCGCCCATAATGATGACCAGCAATGCCAGCCCCCACATCGAATCCCTGAATTTTGACATCATAATGCGCAAACTTGCGCGTTGATTAAGTTGAATGTTCAACTTTTTAACGCGCCAATGCACAGCAAACATGAGCATCAATCCCAGCAGGAGCCCCGGGAGCACGCCAGCCATGAACATGCGACCGACCGATACATCAGTTACCGCGGCATAAACCACCATCACGATTGATGGAGGGATCAGAATACCCAACGTACCCGCATTACATATGACTCCCGCAGCAAACTCCTTGGGATAGCCGTTGCGGATCATGCCGGCGATGACAATAGAACCAACTGCGACTACAGTCGCAGGGCTTGATCCTGACACTGCCGCAAACAACATACATGCAAGTATCGAAGCAATGGCAAGTCCACCACGGAGATGGCCAACCGCAGCGATAGCAAAATCAACCATGCGCCGTGCAACTCCACCTGTAGACATGAGTGCGCCAGCAAGAATGAAAAAAGGGATGGCAAGCAATGTATAGTGTTCGCTGGTCTCGTAGAGCTTGATGGACATCGATGCGAGAGAATCCTGGGCAAAAAATGCGATAGTTAGCAAACTAGACAAACCCAGACTAATGGCAACGGGCATTCCGATTACCATGAAGAACAGCAGGCAACTGAAAAGGAATAGTGTATTCACTTGATTTCCTCGGTTGCTTTCAGTTTGAGCGCCTCTTCGACTTCATTTGCCAAGTGCAGATGATCCGACTTGCCGCTAACCAAATTGATGAGCACTTGCAGAAAACGCACTACCAGCAAAATAAAACCAACTGGAAGAAGTGCACGCATGGTCCACATCGGAATAGGCAAATCCTCCAACTCGATCCCAGCTGATTTCATCTTTAGAACGTAAATCATAGAACCATAGATTACCAATCCCGCATATAGCAGGCATAGAAGAACAGCTAAGATGGATGTGACTCGAAGCGTTTTGGGTTTAAGCAACCTGATTACAGCATCTACTCCGATATGAGCCCCGACCCTCACACCATAAGATATACCGATGAAAATCATTCCGGCAAAAAAAATACCAGTCAGTTCAACTGCCCAAGTAAACCCTGAGTTGAAAACATAACGCATCACGACTTGCGAAAAAGTCAGTAGCGTCATCGCTGCAAGCAGAATGGCAATTAACCACTCATCTAGGCGATTGAGGAATTTCATCACACCTCCCAGTAATGGGCCCTGCGCAGGGCCCACTTGCTCAGTTGGTCATTTTATTCTTTTTAGACTTTATCGGTATTTCTGCAATTTATTAGTTTGCATTAGCCTGTTGGGCTGCCTCGATAAGATCCTTGCCAATTTCTTCCTCGAATTTCGTCCAGACTGGCTTCATGGACTTCCGCCATTGTTCCTTCTCAGCCTTTGTAAGCTTGATAACCTCTGCTTTTTTAGCCTCAATCACCTTAGCCCGGAAATTGTCGTCTTCGGTAAAGGCAACCTTATTGCCATAGGCTATTGCCTCACGCATCGATTCCTCCAAGCCTTTCCTTACGTCCGCAGGCAAGTCGTTCCACCATTTAGCGTTGGTAGCAACAATGTAATCGAGTACGCCATGATCGCTCTCGGTGATGTATTTCTGCACTTCAAAAAACTTCTTGGTATAGATGTTCGACCATGGATTTTCAGCGCCGTCCACCACGCCGGATTGCAGCGCCTGATACACTTCGGCGAATGCTATCTTTTGAGGATTGCCACCCACGGCCTTGAACTGTTCCTCAAGTACATCGGATGCCTGGATACGGAACTTCAAGCCATTGGCGTCAGCAGGGGTACGCAATTGCACATTGGCAGAGAATTGCTTCATCCCATTATGAAGGAATCCTAATCCGACGATCCCTTTGCCTTCCATCGCAGTCAATAATTCAAGTCCTTTAGGGCTGTTCTGGAAGCGATCAACAGCAGCGATATCGTCAAACAGGAATGGCAGGTCGAATACCTGCAATTTTTTTGTGTATTTACTGAACTTGGACAATGAAGGTGCCACAATTTGCACATCACCTAGCAACAAAGCCTCCATTTCCTTACCGTCGCCGAATAACTGACTGTTCGGGAAGACTTCGACTACAACCTTGCCTGGCAACTTCTTCTCTGCAAGTTCCTTAAACTTCAATGCTGCCTGTCCCTTTGGAGTGCTATCTGCAACTACATGGCTGAACTTAATGACGATAGGATCGGCTGATGCCGCCATTGACAGACTCAACAACAATGCACTACACAACGCGATTACGAACTTCATGGTTCTCTCCCTATGGTTATTTAGCGGCATGGTTCGACAATATTACTGTTGAGGCATAATAGCCCAATTATTCGCAAGACACCAATACCCCCTCTTCATTTTCAACTGCCAGATAATCAGCATCCATTACAATACCTACAACGCAAACCAATACATCCCCACAAAATAACAATGGCATACGCTCTCGATGCCAAGGCGGGACGTGAAATTGCTGTAAAAGATTTGTTAGGCTTTTCCTATATCCAGTTGGATAAGGCCTAAGCGATTCAAAGCCACTCCTAATGCGAAGCGTCAAAGGGGCTTGCCGTAATTTCTTCCAACTGAGTCCGACACCGGTAGACCGTGAAAAACGCACTGTCGCAGACAGTGGTGGCCATGGCAGTGTTGCTTCACCATGCCATGGCAAAACGAAATTACGATCGAAAATCTTTGACACAGGTAGGACATATACTCTATCCCTAAAACGTCGAACTTGATGATCTCCATATCGTACGCTCAAGGCAGCATCTTGCCTTGCTTCGAATAGTTGCCTCAGCATTTCTTCAAGCTGGGTGCTCCGTGGCAAAGGTGCACCTTGCATATGAAGAAAGTAGCGTAGCAGATTTTTTGCACGGATCGGAGGCAATTTTCTCAGTACCGCAACATTGAGGGAATTTCCTTCGAACGACTCCCCGCCATCCAGCTTGGCAAATTCATCGAGAAGCTCGCTCGCTTCAGCAAAATGACGGGTGCTGCGTGACAGCGTATCCCGATAGGCAGGAAACGCCTTTTCCAACATCGGCAGCACGCGATGGCGCAAATAATTGCGCGGATAGACTTCATCGGCATTGCTTTCATCGTTTACCCACTGCATGCCTAACTTCTGAGCATAGTCCATTATTTCACGTCGGGAGCAATTTAGTAGCGGGCGCAACACCCGGTGTGACCCATCCCGTTCGGAAAGCGTTGCCATGGCTGCCGCGCCACGCACACCAGCTCCTCGCAACAACTGAAGTAGCAACGTTTCAACCTGATCGTCCACATGATGAGCCAGAGCAATAAAATCACATGCTTGCCTTGCAAAAGACTCATGACGTAGCTTGCGCGCCGCAGCTTCGATACCTTGACCACGTAAAGGGGTAATATCAACATGATCGATATGCAGCGGAATCAGGTAGCGTGAGCAAAGATCAGAACAAAAAGTCTCCCAAACCCCAGCTTTCGGACTGATACCATGATTGACATGCAACGCGGAAAGTTGCCAGGAAAAACGGGGCGCGAGTTCATGCAAAAGGCGAAGCAGAACTACCGAGTCCAACCCGCCGCTTAAACCCACCAGAATGGAACTTTGCGACGGGATTATCGGTGCGATCTGTTTAGCAATTCGCTCGGCAAGATGACTGGGGTGGGTCACTCTCAAATCCTATTGAGCTTCAATCCGCATCTAACCCGAAGGGCAGAATCAAAAGTTACTGCAATTCGACTTCCTTGAACTTGCCATAGCTCATCAAGCGGGTAAAGCGGGTTTGCAGTAAATCTGTAGTCGATTTATTCTGCGTTGTTTTCAATGCATCCTGCAAAGCCTTTTTTACGCTCTGCATGGTGGCCGGATAATCTCGGTGTGCTCCACCAAGCGGCTCGGTGATGATCTTATCCACAAGTCCTAGCGACTTCAGACGCGTTGCGGTTATTCCCAATGTCTCTGCAGCATCAGGTGCTTTATCCGCGCTCTTCCAAAGTATCGAAGCACAACCCTCTGGAGAAATCACAGAATACGTACTGTATTGAAGCATCAACAATACGTCACCAACCGCAATAGCAAGCGCACCCCCAGAACCACCTTCACCAATCACCGTACAAATAATAGGTACGCGCAACTCACTCATTTCATATAGATTTCTTCCAATTGCCTCTGACTGGCCACGCTCTTCAGCACCCACGCCAGGATAAGCACCAGGAGTATCGATAAAGGTCATGATTGGTATATCAAACTTTTCCGCCAGATGCATCAGGCGCATCGCCTTGCGATAACCCTCTGGGCGAGGCATGCCGAAGTTGCGCACAATCTTTTCCTTGGTGTCCCGACCCTTTTGATGACCAATCACCATAACACTTTGGCCGTTAAAACGGGCCACACCACCCACGATGGCCTTGTCATCGGCAAAAGCGCGATCACCGTGAAGCTCCTCAAAATCTGTGAACAGATGCTCGATGTAATCTAGAGTGTAAGGTCTCTGTGGGTGACGCGATACTTGAGAAATCTGCCAAGGAGTAAGCTTGGAGTAAATCTCCTTGGTCAGTGCCACGCTCTTTTTGGACAGGAGTGAAATTTCATCAGCGATGTCAAGTGCAGAATCATCCTGCACAAAGCGCAATTGCTCTATCTTATCCTCCAGTTCGGCAATCTGACCCTCAAAATCCAGAAATGATAATTTCATATTCGTTTTCCTACTGACGGAACTGCTTATCAAAATACCAACTATTCCAGCAAACTGCCAAACAATAGCAAGCGGGAAGTAGTTATAGGCAAAATACTTCAGCTAACACTTTGGCTTACAAGATGTTCAGCGATAATACAACATTACAATCCAAAAAACCTTTTGACGGTAGCCAATACCTCGCTGCGCTGAGGTTCGATTACCCTACCCCTTGTCTCATCATTAAATTGTTGCTGAGCAACGTCCAATTGAGCGCGACGCGCAACCAGCACTTGTGCAACTTCCTCGGCGATGCTTGGCCGCGCCATCATGAATTCTTCGAAGGCTTCCTTGTCAAGCCTGTAGCATTCCATGTCTGTCCGTGCCGTTACGGAAGCCACCCGAGGTGCGCCAGTCATCAAACTCATTTCCCCGAAAAAATCACCCTTGTTTAATACGTTCAAGACATGTTTTTCACCGTTTGTCCCTTCAAGTGAAACTTCAGCCTCACCACTAATAATTATAAACAACCAGTGTTGTGCAGGTGTACCCTGCTTCGTGATTACACTTCCTTTAGCAAATGGCTTGTACTTCAACCTACTTGCCAAATTGTGTAATTCTTCCTCGCTCATCTGTGCAAACAGCTCGACACGCCTGAGCGTCTTGAATCGGCGAGCCAGTTCACGCTGATGCTCTGCCTCTTCGTGCTTTTCACTTTCCTTGGTGTAATGTACGCTCTGCTCTGCAACTGCCAACTTGATATTGGCGCGCTTCAAAGCAGTATAGACATGCATGCGCACCGCTCCATCTGTAGGATCGTCTTCGGCCAGGTCGGTCAACCAGTAGCGCAAGGCAAAATATGAATAGCCCTTGTCGATCTCCATCAACACACAGCTTGGTGGAGGCCGCTTGGCAACATTCTTTATATCTGCATCAAGGATGGTATCCTCGACAGCGCCGACCACCTTGGATGGCATGACCCCAAGGTCAACACCAAACCAGACCCAGCGTCGCCACTGCACCGGCTGGTCTGAACGCCTACCAAGCACCTGAAACTTGTTTTTCATCAACTGGCTATTAGGGAAAACTACGGTTTCCCAGTTGCGAGTTTCAACCAGAGTGGACCTCCAACGAATATCCACTACCCTGCCAGAAATATCATCTACCTTTATCCAGTCTCCAATCTGTATGGAGTTGTCCATTTGCAATGCCAGACCGCCTAATATGTTACCTAGCGTATCCTGCATCGCGAAGGCCACTACCGCAGTAATCATTGCCGAGGTCGCCACAATACTGCCCAGATCCAGGCCAGCAACACGCAAGCGCACCAAACCCCATACTACGTAAGCGATGATGACAAAAATATCCTCGGTGATGCGTGGTGGAGTTAGGTGCGCCTTCGGCAAAACGATGCGGAATATCAGAAGACCCCATAAACGAATCAGAGCAATACCAGCTCCGATGAGAAATACCTCGTGCAGCAACTCTGCTGTAGTAGAGAATTGAAGCGCATGGAACAGGCCGCTTACAAATAATCCGGCGACACAGACTAGGAAAAAAATGAGCGTATTGACCACGCTCCTGCGCTCATCCTTAATCAAATTGAACAACAGGATCGCCAGACTCAAAGCAACGATCAGCACCAGAAGTGATTCTTCACGCCAGAAAAACTGTATTGCGGTATCCCAGAATGGCAAGCTCAACTCCTTAACAATTGGTTTTGCTGCAGCATTCTACACTAACGAGTATTCTGCTAATCGCTTGCTTCGGCGCCATATCGCCCAAGTCTCACTGCGATTCAACATAAACCGCCTGCAACCATCCTCGCAGGGAATATCGAGCGTAAGTCGCGCCAGATTTCCATCGCGCAAAGCTTGCCATATCGGTTGAACAAAACCAGTTTCGAAACCCTGCAAGGCATCCTGCCATGCATAAAGATCACCGCGCCTTAAGGCGGATCTTAAACCGGTCCACACCATCAGTTGACTGCCATTAACTTCTTCATTCCACTTACCCGGAAGTTCCTCAAAAGGTATTTCGGCTGCCGATGCGAACATCTCTACAAGGTCATCATTCGAAGTAACAAGGTCAAAATTTTTCCGCAATTTCCCATCTGGCCTTCCAGTTCCCCACAACCATAAGCTGTTAATCATCAACTCGCCACGAGCTTCACGCGCTTCATTGAGAGGATGTGCAAATAACAACATTTGTATCTCGTTGATTATCTGATGCCAGCGTACCGCATCTTCGCCAGTAGGCAAGGCTCTCAGCACATCACCGCCAATCACTTCCGAAATAGGGGTTGTACGGATGCAAGGCAGGTTGTCCAACTTCATATACCAACGCTGTGGATGTGGTGCAAAGAACTGAATTCCCTGGCCGACAAAGTGTTTGTTCAGGCTCCTGCACAATTCCACCGCTTCCAGGTTGCCGACCTCCACACTGGTAAGCAGCAACTGGTTGCGTTGCAAGTCAAGTTGGACTGGATCGGCACGCAACCAGCATCCCTCAGTAAGTCCATCGAATTCTGCCGAGATGGCAGCGATCGGAACATCACCCTGATAAGACAAACCAAACAACCCACAAAGTAACTCTTCGAGAGAAACGGCCTCCAGCATATCGCTACGCCCTCGTCCCATTATTTTGAGCAAAGCCTGCAAAGTTAAATCTACTTCCAGATCAAAAGCAATTTCCTTTGGCAGGAAGAGGTTTGGAATAATCAGATGGAGAGAATTGATATGGGTTGTATTGGACATACGTTATAAAACAGAACCATGTTTGGACAGCCAAGATGAAACACATTAAAGGTAATGAACATTTTCCACCACCCCATTGAACTGCTGTCACTTTTGTGCAACTTGCCAAGAAGGTTATTACATCATATGTCAGTGTATCATTTGGGTGTAAATTCTGAACGGATTCATTGATTATTGCTTCTGGTTCAGTGGCTGTCTTACTTAGACAGTTGCTGTTTGACATCAATGGTTCAGAGTCCGAATGCAAAAATCTCTGAATTGAACTCTTCTATCATCTATTCGGACTACATATCTCCATTTTTTAGCCGTATCACCTCTGGACTTGACCTTTTTACATGATCTGGACATAAAAGCGATAGTTGCTGAAACCGTTATGATGTTGGCAACTAGATGTTGCACCTTTTTACAAACAATGTGAGTTGTCAGATAGCGTGTCTGACAAAGGTCTCTGAACCCGATGTAATGGCTTTTAATAATTCTTGCATAAGGCAATATCGCCAAAGTCCTGCAGCTTTGTGGCACACTTACGGTCGTTCCATATCGTTAGCCACTATATATTTTGCAACCCTACGAACTGTTCATTGGACTGCGCTATACCCGTGCAAAACGGCGCAACCACTTCATCTCCTTTATCTCACTAATCTCCATGTTGGGCATGGCATTGGGCGTGATGGCACTGATCGTGGTCCTATCGGTGATGAATGGTTTCCAAAAGGAGATTCGAGCCCGCATGCTTGGTGCTTCGCCTCACCTTGAAGTGGTCGCAGATGGCGGACAATTGAATGATTGGCGGACCATACTGGAAGAGGTGACACAGAATCCACAGCTAATAGCCGCCGCACCCTACGTGTCGGGACAAGGCATGCTGTCAATCGGGCGAAATGTGCAGGGCGTCATGGTGCGCGGCATCGACCCTTCTCGCGAAACTGCTATTACCGAACTTTCTAACAAGATCAAGGCTGGTGCATTAGGTGACCTGCGAAGTGGTGAATTCGGGATTGTTCTAGGCACCGATCTTGCCCGGGCCCTCGGTGTGCGACTCCATGACAAAATCCTGCTGGTTTCTCCGCAAGGCCAGTTCACCCCAGCTGGCTTGATGCCTCGCCTTAAGCAATTTCATATTGTCGGACTATTCGAGATAGGCATGGCACCATACGACAACAGCTTGGCATTGATAAATATCGAAGACGCACAAAAACTTTTCAGATTAGGTGATGCAGTTACCGGCATCAGCGCGAAATTACATGACGTCGATCTCGCACCACGAGTGGCTGCAGAATTGCAAAACCAGTTACCGGATGACGTTTACGCCAACGACTGGACACACCAGAATAGTAATTACTTCCGCGCGGTACAGATGGAAAAAAAAATGATGTTCATCATCCTGTCGCTGATCGTAGCGGTAGCTGCTTTCAACATCGTTTCGACACTGGTGATGGCTGTAACTGACAAACAAGCGGATATCGCGATCCTGCGCACACTGGGCGCATCTCCGCGAAGCATCATGAAAATATTCATCGTGCAGGGTGTAGTGATTGGTGTTGTCGGCACCCTATTAGGTAGTATCAGTGGCATCGTTCTGGCACTCAATCTAGATATCGTAGTGCCATTCATCGAACAACTGTTCAGGGTCCAGTTTCTCGCCAAGGACGTTTATTACATTAGTGAACTACCCTCTGATCTGCGTTACCACGAAGTCATGCTGGTGGCTGGCATGTCTTTCCTAATCAGTATGCTTGCGACTTTGTACCCGAGCTATCGTGCTTCCAAAACCCAACCGGCGGAGGCATTGCGATATGAATGATGCGATTCTATCCTGCCACGACCTTACAAAAACATTCATTTTGGGTAAACTTGAAGTCCCAGTACTCAAGGGAATTAACCTCGAAGTAAAGCGCGGCGAACGTATAGCTATAATCGGCGCATCAGGTTCAGGCAAAAGCACATTGCTGCATCTTCTTGGAGGCCTAGATGATGTCAGTAGCGGCAGAGTCCAGATACTCGGCAAGGAAATGCAGCAATTGAATGAGACACAACGAGGTGAAATACGCAACCAATCACTTGGGTTTGTATACCAGTTCCATCATTTGTTGCCTGAATTCACAGCTTTGGAGAATGTCGCGATGCCGTTGTTGATTCGCGGCATGAAATGGACCGAGGCTGCTCCTCATGCCGAATCGATGCTGAAAAAAGTCGGATTGGCTCAACGTCTGCACCACCACCCATCAGAACTTTCGGGAGGCGAACGCCAGCGCACTGCTGTTGCACGCGCGTTGGTTACCGAGCCAGCATGTGTGCTGGCCGATGAACCGACCGGCAATCTGGATCGAAGCAGTGCACAATCCCTATTCGACCTGATTCAAGAACTTAACGAGCAGATGAACACCAGCTTCATCGTAGTGACGCACGACCCCGAACTAGCGGGTCGCATGCAACGGACGTTGCGACTGGTGGATGGAGCATTGCAGAAGGAAATACGATGAAGGTTTTATCCGGCTCAGCATGAATGGCATTTCATAGCCACGATGTTGATTAGAAACTAGATTCAAGTGCGCGTTTTACAATGCTCAAAACCAGGCTACCGGGTAGCGCCTGGATGACGGAACATTATTCACCAACAATGCAACTGCGAGCATAACGAGGGGCCCAACAGTAGCGGGAAATAACACATACAGGTAACCCATCCTGTGAATCTCAGGTGAGCCAATGACCGCGATCAGCGCGGTAGCTCCCCCAGGGGGGTGGAGTGTGCGGGTAGCGTGCATCAGGGCGATGGAAGTCGCGACTGCCACCGATTCTGCAAGCCACATATGCTGGCTCAAAAACTGCCAGCACAATACACCAACAATTGCTGATATCACATGGCCGCCTATCAGGTTTCTCGGTTGAGCCAAAGGACTACGCGCAGCGCCATACAAAAGTACAGCGGACGCTCCATAGGACCCGATCAACAATGATAGGTCGAGGCCTTCAAAAATAATTTGATTTACCCACGCCACGCAAGCAATGCCAATGAAAGCACCTATCCATGACCACAAGATCTCATCTTTGCTAACGCGCGGTGGAGCACCTTCATTGGAACCACGCATCTTCAAAAAATATTCTCGCAATTTCATTTGGATTCCTGCAACTTGAAGGCGGAAATAAAGTCCTTTCTCAGCAGCAAACCGACAAGCCTGCCATCGTCATCTACAACGGGCATGCTGCGACCATCGTGACCTTGAAATGCTTCCAATATGTCAGGGAATCCAGCATCCATTCTGATACTCACGGCCGGCTTGGTCATAGCAGCGCTGACAGTTGTTTCATGACAACTGTGAGTGAACTCGAATGAGTCTTCAAGCATTCTCAATAACAGGCCGAAAAAACTATCAGCCTTCAAGCGTTTAAGAAAATCGGTTTCGGTGAGCATTCCAATAACACAACGGCTATCATCCACGACTGGAAGTCCTTTGTAGCCGGAATCAGCAAGGGTCTTTGCCGCAATATCGAGCGTCATGTTCGGGGCTAGGGGAGTTATTTCGTTCCTCATCATCCGGCCAGCAGTAACACCAGCAAATATGCGCCTAAGGGCATGGCGATGGGCAAGCTGAAATACCGACCGTACATCTTCAGTAGTGATATCGAGGTAACCAGGAATGTTCTGCATAGCATCCCGGATATCGTCATCGGTAATTTCCGTTACCGAAGAATCCACATAATCGAGATTTCCCTGAATGACTTTGGATAATTTTTGTGTCATGGCACGATTTCTTTCCAGCAAATTATTGATATTTCTACTTTATTCTCCATGGCTCCATGAAAACCCATCAGTAATCACCTTGAATTCTCCTTTTTCATAAAGTATTTCATATGACAGTTCACAGAACCTTACAGGAATAAATCAAATTGACCGCCTTTGTTTTCTAGCGCGCCACTTTAATATCACCATCACCCGCCAAGCAACTCTCATCAAGAGATATCCAGAGATGGCCAAAGTAATCCCGAGCAGAGGCAACCCTATCAGGATCGGTTCTCCCAACGCTACAATCCAATCCCATAATTTACTCAACCAGTCATTCCATTGCATTTCTGGGAACGACAGTTTTGCTCTTGCCACTCTGCCATCTACTCCACTCACCCAAGCACCCAACTCATAAGCCAAGGCATATAGCGGTAGTATTGTAAATGGATTGGTGTAAAGCGTGGTAAATGCGGCTACAGGTAGATTGACCCGCAGAAGTACAGCAAAAAGTGCAGCGGTTATCATCTGCAAAGGTCCTGGGATCAAGCCACAAAATAACCCGACCGCGACACCACCCGCGACAGAACGACGATGTAGATGCCACAGGTTAGGATGCTTCAACCAACCTCCGAAAGGCCTAATCCAGGGATGGCTTTCAACTGACTTGTGATCCGGAAGGTATCTACGAAATATTTTACGCATTGTCTTATTCTATACGCGCAAGACTTTAAGTTGAGCTTTATCGCTAATGATTCTTCCGCCAAATCCATGGCGGCATTGGGTCTGCGTTCTGCCACAAGCCGCGTTTATCTTTTCTTGCTTGAGATTCTGCCTGAGTGTAGATAGCGCGATCTTCCAAAGACTGCTCTTTCTGATATTTCTTGAAGTGCCATGCCATTCCGAATTTAACTTGCTCAAGATTGGCATCGATTCCATCAACAATTATTTTACCAACCGTACGACCGTATCGATCCTTCTTATTGTATTCAACAGATACCTGCCTGTTGAATACTACAGAAGAAAGAGCTTCCTTAGACTTTCTACCAAACTCCTGCTTACTCTCAGGTGCATCGATTCCCAGAAGTCGGATTTTCCATTGCATGTTTGAGGCATCTAATAAAGTTATCGTATCACCGTCAGTAATACCCACGACTCGACCTTGCAAGGTTTCACCTAGCGACGGCCTGATAAGGGTGAACGCAGATATTAGAAGCAAGATTGAGCTACGGCGAATTAACGTCACCATTACAACACCCTGTGAAAATATTGATATCGGAACAATAATACAATCTAGTTGACCTACTAATCAAAACGAGCATGCCACGACAGAATATTCAATGTCATAGAGACCGCAATGTCAGGTAAGCGATCCATTTATATCAACGACTGAAAAATGCTACACCTACGTGTCAATAGATTGTGCATGTAGCCAGACCGAAGACAGTCATTTGACCCAAATAACCTTCATTCTCTCTTGAAAATTGCCACACTCTGATAAAAACAATGCGATCCCGAAAGAAATGTGCGCACTTAAGCCGTGGAAAGCAACACTAATGAATGCATTTGGATGATTTCTCACTGTGACTTTGAACAAGCACAACAAGCAAACATCTTTGGCGTTCATCCACGGTTGACCTGACCGATGAATACTGGAACACTGCACACCGGGTAACAATAAGAAAATCCAAAATCGATCGTCTCTAATCCTGGAGTTGGCAAATAATTAGGAGGTTAATCCTTGAAAATTTTCATAATGCTTGCAATTCTTTTCATGCCTGTGTTCTGCACGGCTGAAGAACAGGGAATCACCGGACTTACGGCACATGACATTGTCGACAACCGGCAATCGCTCGATCTTTCACCAAGAATGAAACATCGCCTTCTTTCCAATATGCGTGAGCAATTGTCTGCTACTCGAAATATCATCGGCATGCTTGGGCATGATAATTTCGAAGGTGCATCTAACACAGCTCGAGCCAAGCTCGGAATGACCGAAGGTTTGGAGCAAGTATATAACGCCTCTAATAATCAGGAATTAATCAAGTTAGGAATAATTGCATCTGCTAGTGCGGACAAGTTGGCGATAAGCCTAAAATCAAAGGATCTGAAAAAATCATTGAAGGCTTTGCGTGAATCCATGGCCATTTGCGTGCAATGCCATAATAAATTCCGACAATAACAATTCAATATTTAGAGAAAGGCAGTACCATGAAGGAAAGCTGGACTAAGCTGATACTGAAGCTAAGCATCATCAACTTACTAGCCTGTAGCGCTGTAGGAAACGCAGAAGAAGCACTACCCATAGTCAAGGTAGGGGCATATGCAAGGCATATGGCTAGCAAGATCGTTTACAGCTATAGAGTCATCAATAATTTACCGCAAACTATCGATAACATCACTATCGGGCGGGACAGTAAGAACGATGATGACCCAAACAATGACACATGGGAACTTGTAGAACTGCCATCAGACTGGCACAGCAAATTGGGAATACCCTCAGCAAGTTCCAATTCTCCTACAGGCTGGAGGGTATCATTGAGTAAGTCTGAAAATAGTGATACGCATGCCATTCTTTGGGAAGTAATCAATGACAAATCCACGCCTCTACTTGGCGGTCAAACCCTATCCAAAATGAGTATTTCAGTTGACCAACCTGACAGCAATTATTTAAAGTCACACGCCATGATTCACTTTACCAACAGGCTCCCGGACACAGTTACCTTTCGCATTGAACAACTTGACGTCACGCCACCGACCCTTGATGTCATCCTTAAACCAAGCATCATCAACTCATCCGACGGCAAAATCGTTCCTGTGAATGCTATCTTTACAGTCAAGACAGACGACTACGACCGCCTACCCGAGATCAAACTTGAGTCGATCACTGCCAATGATCTTTTGGAGTCCGACGATATCCGCGATGC
The DNA here is from genome assembly GCA_024641025.1 of Gallionella sp. Taxonomy (GTDB): domain Bacteria; phylum Pseudomonadota; class Gammaproteobacteria; order Burkholderiales; family Gallionellaceae; genus Gallionella. The sequence goes on along the minus strand of JAHEDW010000002.1, from coordinate 65,316 downwards.
GAGTTTTGGCATCGATGATCGTTACATAAAACTTCGGGCCCATAACAATGGCTTTGTTGACAGGATATACACCGTAATCTATTCAGCAACCGATGCATCAGGCAACCAGACCCTAGCTTCAGCCACTGTGACGGTGCCAGTGCAACACGATCAGGGCGAAAGCACGCTCCCTTAGCTCGAGACTCGACCACGAATCGACATTAAGTTGATTGTATTTATTGAATTGACCGGTTCCACACCCCATTCAACTACAGTTTCCAAATATCAGTTCTTCAAAGCAACCTAAGAAAGAAAACCAATACGAATGAGGATAATGTTATTGCGCCTGCATAAAGATGCAATTCATGGCTTACCGCTTTGGGCAAGTGACTGTCACAGTTGGAGCAACAGGGTAAGTAGCTTGAAATAATCGAAAGTGCCGTTTATGAAGTCAATATTTTCCCACTGACAGCATCAATAATCACATCAGTATATATATCGCCACGCTTAATTTTTACAACATATGCAGAATCACCAGGTCTGATGAAAACTGTGTTACTGGATTCAGGCCCATTAGCAGCAACATGTTTCAGGATTCTTTCTTGAGTCATCTTGTCTCTAAGATAACCCTCGGGCTCAATTTCACGTTGGCCATCAACAAAACCTATAGTAGCGGTCAAGGCAATAACCCCTGCTGCTCCTGGTAATAATCTCAGCTTTTTCATAGCCCCTCCTAATATTTGAATTCCTGCTGTATCGCACTTGCGCTTGTTGCACAAATAGACAAAGATGGAAATGTAGCGTCCTCCTAGGCGTAAAGAGAATCTAAAGACTATTGTGCAATCATGGTTGCTGCTGTGCCAATCCTAAGCATAACTTGGCATCTTTCCGGTTGAAGAACCATCACATTTAACGGCCTTGACCAACCGGGTTATTGGTGTCCCGCCAGCCATGAATTCGGCAAGCATCGTCTGTGCTTCATGATGCCTTTGGCGATGCATCAGATAGTGGTAATAGGCGTTCATGTCCTGCCAACAACTTGGCTTTTTTAACTCTTCAGTTTGAGCATCATAGACAACTGTGCATCCCTCTTTTTCATCGTGCAAGACGTGAAAACGTCTGGACTCCTCCAGACTGGACACACCCTTGATTTGCACCTTATCCATTTTTCCTTTTCCTTTTAGCATGCCAGAAAGTCCAGCACACAAACATTACGCTTTGATTTTTAACACTTGAGGAATCAAACACTGCCTCGTTCTTAAACCTTTGCTTATTAAAATGGCCCTGTCACAATTTATTGACCTTGATTCAGCAGCATCGCTCTACACAGGGCCATATCTCACCAAGCAATCAAATCAAGAAGCCGAACCCTACAAATTCCCTTTTAATTGGGCCGTATCAACGAGACATAGACAGTTATCTGTACTTTCGGTTCCCTTCATCATCACTATGCAGCGTACGGTTAGTCGACAACAGAAGCTTTTTGGCCAGCCAGATGGTGTTCCTGAACCAGCAATTGTCTAACCATTCCAATTTGCACCTGACATAAGGCCTGTCAGGCCTCGAAGCATCTTCGTAAGATACGCTCCAAATGTTACATTTTGATTTCTGCAATGTTCCTGAAACAGCCAGCAATTATGTAAGAAGTTTTGTATGGAACCACGATCGGTCCTTATTCAGTCCAGAAGAGGTACCCTTAATTTGGTGACATTTCTTCAGAACAGCAATCCAGCGTGGCATTCGCTCAACCCATCCCCCAATGCACTTTTTCTACTATCTTCATGCAGCCACATGTCATAATTTCTTCATGTTGCCCGTTCTGTATTCCTTTTGCCGTTGCCCTTATGCGATACGTGCACGCCTTGCTCTCAATGCTGCCGGTATAAACTATGAATTACGCGAGGTTAAGCTGCGAAACAAGCCAGAAAGCATGCTGAACTTATCTTCCAAGGGGAGCGTACCTGTTCTTGTACAACCGGATGGACATGTGATCGATGAAAGTTGGGAGATCATGCTATGGGCCCTGCACCAAGATGATCCTGAGGCATGGCTAGGTCAAGACGGTTCCAGCATCGATGCTGCAAGCAAGCTTGTTGCCCAGAACGATACCATTTTCAAAGGTCAACTGGATCGATACAAATACCCAGACCGATATCCAGAGCACACGCAATCCTATTATCGGGTTCAGGCGGAAATAATTTTGCAGAATCTCGAAATTCGGTTACGTTCGACACCCTACTTGCTTGGTTCGACTCTATCCATTGCAGATGCAGGCCTGTTTCCATTTATTCGGCAATTCGCCGGCGTGGACAAGAACTGGTTCGACCACTCACCATATTCAAAGCTGAAACTCTGGCTAAATTCCATGCTGTACTCTGATCGATTTGTTAGGGTTATGAAAAAATATCCCCCATGGCAACCGGATGACATACCCGTAATCATCACAAATAAAGCATGACACTCATGCTATCCCAGAGTTATATTTACGAAGTGCACACTAAACACTGTGCCTAATCCAAATCCATATTCGCAAGGCAAGGAAATCGACAATGACGCTTTCAATTTTCAGCTGTGTCATGTATCTTAGCCGTCGCTCAACAACAGCTTATTCTTGGCCCTGTCTAACTTCGAAGTAAGGTTGCGATTGGGCGATATAATTGTATAAACCTGTTTTGCAACTAGGTATCCGCATTAATAACACCGCTACTGAGTATCTCCACCTTCAAGGAATTCTAGAGTGAAAAAATTGTTTTACTTGTTACTCGCTGTTTTGGTGACAGCCTCGTTAGGCGGTTGCCAAGGCAAAGGGTCTTCAGCCCCACCCCCAACGGATCTTGCAGCTACTGCTGGGGACGGCAGAGTTCTGATTACTTGGACAGCCGACCCTGGTGTTGAATACTGGCTTTTTACAGCGACTGATCCAAGGCTCACTGCTTTTGACTGGACTGGCTTGCCCTTTGCGCATGCATACCTCACTGTCAGACCTCCGTTCTATGTCTGCGGCCTGTTTAGCGGAACACAGTTTTATTTTGCCATGAATGGTCGCATCAATGGCGGGCCAGGTGGATCGAGTTCCCCGACCATATCCTCGACGATACCACCTTACAATGCCAGTGCCGGCACCTGGACACTCAACCCTGTGTCCTTGATTGAAAACATTTATGGTTTGGGATATACGAGCCTGACGACTTGCTCCAATAATTCGTTCAGCGCTTCTGGAAGTTTTGTTGCCGTTGGAGCCAATGGTGCAATCTTTACCAGTGACATAACTGATGGTGTGACTAACGGTCTAAATTGGAACAATAGATCCTTGTCAGGATATCTCTACAATCTTAATGCGGTCGCTGGTAATGCTGCCAGACAGAACGATCTGACCAACCCGTCATTACGTTGGGTAGTCGTTGGCGATGGGGGTGCCTCTTTCTATAGCCTAGATGGCATCACATGGGATGTCGGCAATCCATACAATGCTGCCAACCCAGCATTGCGTGCAATAACACAAGTTTCAGGTGTTTTTTTCACTGTAGGCGATTCAGGAGAAATACTCTCTAGCACTGACGGGATAAGTTGGACATCCCGCACAGCCACTTCAGCCACCACCAATAATCTGCATGGGATAAATCATGGTGCTCGGTATGTTGCGGTTGGAGACAACGGTACGATAGTCACTAGTTTTGATGGTATAAATTGGTCAGTCCAGACACCAACCCCAAGCATTCCCTCAATCAATCTCCGGCAAGTCACATCGAGTGGCTCCATCTTTGTAGCCGTAGGCGATGCAGGGACGGTAGTAACCAGCAAAGATGGTGGGGCAACTTGGACTGCGCAGTCCATAGGCACATCGAATTTGACCGGCGTCACTTCAGAGATTCAGTTCGTGTTCCCTTCTTTTATCGATCCTGAATTAGGCTTCGTTTCAACCGCTCAATTTGTGGCGGCCGATAGCTTGGGCAATACCTTCACAAGTGTCAACGGCCTGACATGGTCTAGCGGAAACAGCACCAATATAGGCACTCTAAACACCTTGGTCAGCAGCGGGTTCGGTTATGTTGCCGCAGGGAACTCGGGTACCACTGCAAGTGCATTCTGATATCAACATTAAGATACGTTTACCAACTTTTCTGAAAATTACCCGAGGAGATTATTTATGTCGCATGGACTTCTACAATGCTGAACCTGATAATCTCTACCTTCGTTTTTTTTGTTGCGGCATGGTTTCTCAACCGCTACCTGGATAATCAGGATATTCCCAAGGGCATGACTCGCACCATGCTGGTTTTCACTCTTGCCGCCATGCTGTCTTGGGGTTCAGGAGAGTTGGCAGACTGGGCTCAAGTAAAAATTGAAGGTCCGAGGACCCAAGCAAAAACTTCAGGAGATATAACTCAACTGCTGAATCCTTCCAACCGGATACTGCATTAACATACGCCAGACAGATATTGTTTGGCCCTTCGGCAACTACCTAACAGGAGTAAGACCGAAAAAAAGGACCGGCTATCAAAGCCGGTCCCCGTTGACAAAAAGATGACGCGAACTATTTTAATACTGGGCGTGCATTTACTTGCTGCACCGGACGGTTGTTAGGATGATGCATCACGTGAGCAAATTTCTCAATCTGTTCTTTGGATGCCGTAATCGAGTGCTTCATCACCAACCACCGCACGCCCTCAGAGCATGGTGGTGTTGTGAGCGAACCATTAAAGCGGTAGTAATTACGATGTGGAGGTAGAATCTCAGTCGGAGAAATACTGGATGCTAAAGCCTGCTTCATCCCAGCCTCCGGCATCTGTCCCCAAGCCTTTTCAAGACCTCTGTTCTTTTCTCCTTCTGAAAACATCACGGCAACAACAGCCAGGTTGCCATCTTTGTCAGCGTGAACTAGGTGAGCCTCCATCGGGTAGGATTTTCCATTTATCAAGTTCTCACTCGGCGCGTGAAAATGAAACTGTTTCAGGTCGAACTGAATCCCGTCAATTGAAATACTACTCCCAGGAACCGCATTGATTTGCACTGTATGTCCATTGTTAAGAACTTCCGAAGTTCCGGCCTTGTAGTTGAATGTAATGTGCTCAAGTTCAGCCTCGATAAAACCTGCAAGGTTGATGGGGGACTGATTTTTACCGTTACAGGCACCGAACTCAGGGCTAAGCTTTGCCCAGTTATCCGGCCCTGCTTCCCCAGAGTATTCCCAATGGACACCCTCAGCTGAAAACACAGCATTAGAAAGCAGCAGCATGACTACCGCAAATAATAATTTGAACATGATTCCCCTCCAATATTATCTAATTGTAATTTTACTTGATGACATGACAGATATTCAGCACGGCTTCCACCTAGGGAAACTGAATTCGGACGCTGGCAAGCTCAGAACAACTGCCTGAATATGGGCAACCGACAAATAGATCAACCAAAACAGTATGATAATACAGATTCCTAAAAGTTTCTCACTTCTAGCGACCCAAACAGGACATGATCCATCATTGCCTGTTGATGGAAACTTTCATCCTCAAGTAAGCCTCAAGAAACTTAGCATCAATTTAAGTCGAATTCTTTTTCAAAATACCCTGATTTTCAATTGGAAGGTTATGGAACCATATAATTTGTCTTGGTAACTTGGTATCAACAACAGGTTTACCCCAAAATTCTTATATTCGATGCTTGCTGCGGGAATAGCTGCGACAAACCAGTTGCCATTCCACGTATGATATCCATCGATCACCCCTACGACAGCTCCACATCGAACGGAGCCTACTGCCAAGGGCTGCCAGTACCAACCAACATAGTGTGAAGTCAAACTGTCACTATTGTCATATACACCAATCGAGAACGAACTTATCGTTGAATAACGGTACTCCCCCCCCAGTCCGATATTGTTGTCATTCAGTCCCTTGCTTCTCTGGACGTGGTAGGAATAAAACCCGGGATTTATCCAAATCTCATTGATCTGCTTGGAATCAATAAATGAAAGAAACCCCTTGGTTTCAGCCACAGATGTCATGGGAATCGTCATCAAGGCGAAAAAAAACAGCTTCCTGAAATAAAACAGATATGGCATTTTCGAAAATTTTCAGGCCACTATTGCTTTGAATGTGTGATGTGGTGGCGTCATAACCCAGAAACAGTGAGATTGACTGGAAGCCAGTTTCCATGATCCGATAGGCAGTACTTAAGATCAAAGACTGCGTCTTCCGGAAATTCACTCAATTAGTCAGACCGGGAAATAATTCAAGCATACCATCAGCCATGAACTGCACGGCCATTGAAGCAAGTATCAAACCCATGACACGAGTCGCAATATTCAGGCCACCTGTACCGAGGCGCTTGCCAATTGGTTCTGCCAGCCGCAACACCAACCAGACGATCATAGCAACACCGATTATCCCGATACTGAACACGATCTTGTCTGGTAGGCCATTTGCCTGATGTGCATCGACGATGGCAAGACTTATCGCACCAGGACCAGCAAGCAATGGGATTGCCAGAGGCACTACTGCGATGTCATCTTTTGCTTCCCCTTCAGCCTGCTCAGCTTCGGTGTGACGTGCAGGACTTGTTTTTGCTCCGAACATAGCAATCGCGATAAGGAGTACAAGAAGTCCTCCGGCAATTCGGAATGCAGGAATACCAATACCGAAGAAAGAAAGCAGGCTATCGCCAGTCCAGACGGCAAGGGTCAATATCACCGCCACGGCAACAGATGACTTGAACGCAGTTCGGTCCATCATTTCCGGACGACGGTCTGTCATCATACTAAGGTAAATTGGAATTACCCCGAGCGGGTTAAGTATGGCAAAAATTCCAATCAGATATTTTACCTGATCAGCCCAAGCTGGAAATTGCATCACCGGGCTCCGATCAAGGAATAGCGTTCATATTAACGAATATAGAAATTTTCAATTTTCCGTTACCCACGTATTGTTATCTATCTGGATTCATCAATAATCTTCTTCGTCTTGGCTTCAACCTCTTGTGCAACGCCAACTAGCACCTGGTCTTGCGACAACGCTGCCAGCATCGGAACTGGTTTGATCATCCCGATCTTGGTCCTACCCTTCTCGGTGTACACTGATATGCGGCAAGGCAACGCCATATTCAGACTCATATCGCTATTGAGCACCTTCACAGCCTGGTGTGGATTGCATACTTCGAAAACTTTACATTGCTCAGTAAAGTCCATTCCTTTGCTTCGCAACGTGTTACCCAAATCATGGATATGCAACACACCGAACTCGTTGCGCTTCACAGCCGCCTCCAGGTCGACTGCAGCCTGCTCGAACGTCTTTCCGGTATCTACAATGTAATACATGGCTATCATCTTCCTAATTTAATCAATTTGTGACAACGTCTAACAGGTTAGGCTAGTGTTGTGATATTGTCCAGATGGTATCTGGCCGGAAATTTTCGGCACTCTCCCTCAAGTTATTGCGTGTAACCCTGTTTACCATGAATTTTGTTTTGCGACATCTCTCTTCGCTGATGATCACTGCCTGGGTAGGCAGCCTTTGGGCAGTAGGATATCTGGCAGTGCCAGTGCTCTTCTATGCACAACCGGACAGACAGCTAGCAGGCATGTTGGCCGGACAAATGTTTACATTGGTTGCCTATATCGGCATGGTGTGCGGCGCGTTTCTGCTGATCCAGCGCTTCAGTGAATTTGGTCAAACGGCCTTCCGTCAGATCTTTTTCTGGGTAATATCGTTAATGTTGCTGCTGACCCTGGTCATCCAATTCGGCATCCAACCGATCATGGCAGATCTCAAGGCTCAAGCGTTACCGCTTGATGTGATGCAGAGCGAACTGGCCCAACGTTTCAAGATGCTGCACGGCATCTCCAGCATCATCTACCTGACACAAAGTTTGCTGGGGGCGTTTGTAGCCATAAAGACACGGCAGTCGTAATGGCTCGATGCACCTCGCCTTACATTCGTCCATTCCTGCGTACATGAGTGGAAGTTGAAAGTTGGACTAAGAGCGGGAGTCATGTCGGAAGAACATGACTCCCGTTCAACAACCAGTATCTATCCTGTTACGATTTCAATGCAACGAACACTTCTTCCAACATCTTCTTGGCATCGCCGAACAACATTCGGTTGTTCTCTTTGTAGAAAAGCGGATTATCCACGCCCGCATATCCGGTCGCCATGCTGCGCTTCATCATGATCGAGGTCTTGGACTTCCATACTTCCAAAACCGGCATGCCGGCAATGGGGCTGTCTGGATTTTCCTGCGCCGCAGGATTCACGATGTCGTTGGCACCGATCACCAACGTGACGTCGGTATCCGGGAAGTCCTCGTTGATCTCCTCCATTTCCATGACGATGTCGTAAGGTACTTTCGCTTCAGCAAGTAGCACGTTCATGTGACCTGGCATGCGCCCTGCCACCGGGTGGATGCCGAAGCGCACATTGACGCCATGCTCGCGAAGGTGCCGGGTAATTTCATACACCGTGTGCTGGGCTTGCGCAACCGCCATCCCATAGCCGGGAACGATGACCACGTTCTTGGCTTCGCGCAGCAATTCGGCTGTTTCGACTGCACTGATAGGCACAACTTCTCCGGCTGGTTGAACATCGCCGGAAGCAGAAGACTTTTTGCCGCCTCCGGTACCGAAGCCCCCTGCAATGACGCGAATAAAATTGCGGTTCATCGCGCGGCACATGATATAGGAAAGTATGGCACCGGAAGAACCCACCAGCGCACCGATAACTATCAGCAAGTCGTTATTCAGCATGAAGCCCGTAGCTGCTGCCGCCCAACCGGAGTAGCTGTTGAGCATGGACACCACGACCGGCATATCCGCACCGCCGATGGCCATTACCATATGGATACCGAACAACAGTGCAATCACCGTCATCACGGCCAACGCCATCATGCCGGCGCTTACCGACTCGGCATGCAGGAAAACTCCGCCGAAATAAATGACGACCAGCAGACCTACAAGATTCATCCAGTGACGGCCCGGCAACAGCATGGGCTTGCCGCCTATCATGGCCGACAATTTTCCGAAGGCGATGACGGAGCCTGAGAATGTGATCGCGCCGATCAGGATACCGATATAAACCTCGATTTCGTGGATGGTTTTCTCGGCGCTGCTCAAACCAGCAGAGGCCACAGGATCGATGTAATTCGCGAAACCGACCAAACAGGCAGCCATACCGACCAGACTGTGCATCAGCGCAACCAGTTCCGGCATCTGCGTCATCTTGACCTTGCGCGCGGCGATCAGGCCAATGCTGCCACCAACTACCATGGCAGCCATGATCCAGGGAAGCCCAGCCGTCGAAACCCTGGGACCGAACACCGTTGCCAGTACCGCGAGGGTCATGCCGATGATGCCGTAGAAATTACCGCGACGAGAAGACTCGGGATTTGAGAGACCACCCAAGCTCAGGATGAACAGGATGATTGCGCCGATATAAGAGACAGTTGAAAAGCTTGCAGACATCATAATGATTTCCCTTACTTACGGAACATCGCCAGCATGCGCTGGGTTACGGCGAAACCACCGAACATGTTGATCGAAGTGAGCGCAATGCCCAGTATGGCGAGCCATCGTATCCAGCCATCCGGCCTGTCCATGATATTACCCAGCATCGAGAGTGGCGGGGCGATTTGCACCAGCGCACCGATGGCGATGATGCTGCTGATCGCATTGGTGACGCTCATCAGCGGAGTATGCAAAGCGGGCGTGACGTTCCATACCACCATGTAGCCGACGAAGCAGGCAAGCACGAAGACGGTGAAATGACCGAGGAATGCTGCAGGTGCATACGCACCAATCAGCCAGAACAGCGCTGCACCGATTCCGAAAAAGACTGCCAGCTTGGTGCCAGACATTGGCGCGCTCGGCTCACCATGCGCGGGCGCAGGCGTAATTGGCTTGGCCGCGGCCGGCTTGGTCGCGGCCGCAGGCAGTTTGGGCGGAGGTGCGGGCCAGGTGATCGCTCCATCCTTGATGACCGTCAACCCGCGAATCGCGTCGTCTTCCATATTGACGTTGATGACGCCGTCCTTGGTCTTGCACAACTCTTCAGTCAGGCGGAACAGATTGGTGGCATACAGCGTGGAAGACTGCCTGGCCAGACGACTGTTCAAATCGGTGTAACCGACGATGGTCACGCCATGCTTCTCCACCGCTAGCCCAGGCTCAGTCAGTTCGCAGTTGCCGCCGCGCTCTGCCGCCATATCAACGATGACGCTGCCCGGTTTCATGCTTTGCACCATCTCCGCGGTGATGAGCCTTGGCGCAGGCTTGCCGGGGATCAGCGCTGTAGTGATGATGATATCCACTTCCTTAGCCTGCCTGGCGTACATTTCGCGCTGTGCCTGCTGGAAGCCCTCGCTCATCACCTTGGCATAGCCACCGCCGCCACCGCCTTCTTCCTCATAATCGACCCTCACGAACTCGCCCCCCAGCGACTTGACCTGGTCGGCCACTTCGGCGCGCGTATCATTGGCACGCACGATGGCACCCAGGCTGGCCGCTGCACCGATCGCGGCCAAGCCGGCCACACCTGCACCAGCGATGAATACCTTGGCCGGAGGCACTTTGCCTGCGGCGGTGATCTGTCCGTTGAAGAAGCGACCAAAAACATTGGCGGCCTCGATCACCGCACGGTAACCCGCAACACCAGCCTGTGAGGTCAACGCATCCATTTTTTGGGCGCGACTCAACATTCGCGGCAAGCAGTCGATGGCCAGAACGGTCGCTTTCTTCGCTGCCAGTTGCTGCATCAATTCCGGGTTTTGCGCCGGCCATATAAAGCCGATCAAGGTAATGCCTTCGCGCATCAGCGCAACTTCGGCACTCGTCGGGACGGTCACCTTGAAGACAATGTCGGACTCAGCCCACAACTTGTCCACGCCCTTGATGATGTCGGCACCGGCCGCGCGGTAGGTATCGTCACTGAAATTGGCCCCATTACCCGCATCGGACTCAACTGAAACCTGAAAACCCAACTTTATTATTTTCTCAACGACATCAGGCACTGTGGCAACGCGCTTTTCACCTTGTGTCGTTTCGACAGGAATGCCAATACGCATGTATCTCTCCTCTTCTGGAACCTATTTGACCATCCACTACTTGAATACGGAATGCCGCTAAAAATCAAAGGATTGATTATACCGCTTATCACGCGACAGGAAAGCCCCAACTACTGGTGCCATGTGAGTCGTACCAACAAAATATCAGCGGGAGTCCATGCACCAATGACATATCAAGGAGTTCGCGAAACGCGTCCTCACTTACGATCGGCAATGTGACCTTGACCAAGTGAATATCGACGACCATCCCGACTCAAACTACGGCCACGAAAATCTGCACGTCAATATACCTATATGCGGACCACCAATCGCAAAAGTCAACACTGAATGTAGCCAGCTGTCCGGACAGCAAATAAAATAGGTTGTAAAAGACAAAAAGCTTGCTATAATCAACACGAAACCTGATATAACTAAGAAATTGCATGAACAAGCAAAGCGCCAAAACTTGAAGGGGACGCGATGTCGTTTGAACTGATAGAAAACAGTTTTGAAAATTCTGCTGCCCCATTAGTCGTCATAGTTGATGATGAATTCACCAGTCGATTAATACTTGAAAAAGTATTACAAAGCGTCCAAAAAAACATCATTGTAAAAACATTTTCTGATCCAATAACCGCTCTAGCGTGGATCAGGGACAATCATCCTGATCTGATCATTGTCGATTACATGATGAGTGGAATGACAGGTCTCGAGGCTGTTCAGCAGATGCGCAGGATGTATTCTCTCGAAGGTGTCCCGATAGTCGTTGTCACATCGCTGGAAGAGCGTGACATCAAATATCAGGTACTCGAATCAGGTGCAACTGATTTCATCACCAAGCCTATAGATCCTTATGAATGCAGGGTTCGATGCCGAAACATGCTTCACCTGCGCCTGCAGCAGAAGATAATACTTCATCGCTCTCAATTCCTTGAACAACGCATCGCGGATGCAACCAAACAGATACGTGCTCGCGAACATGAAACGCTTTTCAGACTGGCAAAGGCTGGCGAATATCGTGACGAAGATACTGGAAACCATATTGTTCGCATGGCAAAGTATTCACGTCTTATTTCTGAGGGATTGGGCTTGGAAGAAGAACGTTGCGACTTGATTGAGGTAGCTGCTCCGATGCATGATATCGGCAAGATCGGAATCCCGGATCATATACTGCAGAAGCCTGGCAGACTGACCATGGACGAACTCCGCATCATGAAAACACACCCATTAATAGGCTTCCAAATCCTCCAGAACAGCCCGTCAAAATATCTCAGCATGGGAGCTGATATCGCATTGTCTCATCATGAAAGATACGATGGCAGCGGTTACCCATACGGAGCTCAAAAGGATGAAATCCCACTCGAAGCACGTATCGTCGCAGTGGCAGATGTCTTCGATGCACTTACTTCTCATCGCCCTTATAAAATCAGCTGGTCCAACGAAGCAGGGTTGGCATACCTGAACTCCAACAAGGGCAAGCATTTTGACCCAGACTGCGTTGATGCATTCAGTGCGCAATTTGGCAAGGCTTGCCTTATCCAACAGCAGATCCAGGACGTTGCAGCCCCCCTTCCCGAACAGCTTTCCATATGAACCAAGTGCTGGAAAAACAATTCCGGCAACTTAGGGAAAAATTCCCAAGTTATGGCAGTGAGCATGAGCAGGCGCTGGTACGCATCGTCATATCATTGCTGGTTTTCATTTATCTAAGCTATAAGCTCTTCACTGCTCAAGACGATTCTTCAATCAGGCCGCTTTTCACGGTGTCCGGACTATTCTTCTTAGGCGCGATCTTACTGGCAGTTAACATCTTCCGCAGCGACAATCCTTCCACCAGAAGGCAATTTCTCAGCTTGTTTGGTGACATAAGCGCAATTACCTACGGTATGTACATGAATGGAGATGTCGGTTCGATATTCTTCGGTATTTATCTCTGGGTCACCGTGGGTAATGGTTTGCGCTATGGCTCCAAAGCACTTCTGAGGGCACAGGCACTCAGTGTGATCGGTTTTGTCACTGTGATTATCTTCAATGCTTACTGGTCATCTCATATTACGCTTGCGATCGGATTATTACTTACCCTGATTTCAATACCCCTTTTTACGTTTTCCCTGTTGGGGCGACTGAACAAGGCAATCATCCGTGCGGAAGAAGCCAGTAAAGCAAAAAGTCACTTCCTGGCCAACATGAGCCACGAAATGCGTACGCCACTGAATGGCGTCATTGGAGCCAGCGACTTGATCTTGGGAACACCCCTTAATGCGGAACAGAAGGATTTAGTCAAAACCTTGAGGAACTCTGGGAGGCTATTACTTAAACTTGTTGAAAATGTCCTCGATTTCTCCAAGATCGAAAGCGGGAAGTTGATAGCCACAATCGTTGATTTCGACTTGCACAGTCTGATCAACAACACCATGGACATGTTTGCATCACAGGCCGAGAAGAAAGGCCTGCTCCTGCACATGCACGCTTCCCCAGAAACCTGTTTTCTACTTCGCGGTGATGCGCAACATTTGCGGCAAGTTATCATCAACTTGGTCGGGAATGCAATTAAATTCACCAAGGAAGGGATGGTGGAATTGCGGGTAAGTACGATCTCTCAAAATGAAACATCTGCGCATCTCAGGTTTGAGGTGATTGACACTGGCATCGGAATCCCAGAAGAGTCGCAGCTTGAAATTTTCGAAAGCTTCACCCAGGCACACGCTAATATATCCAGCAGTCATGGTGGTACAGGATTAGGTACCACCATCTCGAAACAACTCGTGGAGTTTATGGGTGGGCAGATCGGCTTGCGTAGCGAAGTAGACAAAGGCAGCTTGTTCTGGTTTGAACTTCCCTTTGACAAACAACCAGAAAGCCGCTTTCTCGACGAGGCGCCGACATTGCGTCAGATCCGCGTTATTGGGGCAGGAATGCATGGTAGTGAGCGAGCTGTTGTCGCAAATCATCTTTCCAGTTGGGGTGCAAGTTTCGAACATGCGGAAACGCCTGCGCAACTTTTCAAGTTGCTGGGGCAGACAGCATCAGATGGGTTGCATAACCATGTTATCTTGTGCAAACCACAAACACTTGGCATGGATGCAGAAGAATTTGCAGCTAACATATGGGCAGAATATTCCACCAGCAATGTTTCGTTGATACTGGTCACGTCTGACCCAAATGGTAACAATCAGGAAGAACTACTGAAACTGGGATATTCCTGCTTATTGAAGTCACCGATAGATAAGACTTTGCTGTTCAACGCACTACACGGCGCCTTACCCGCTGAGTCAGTCTCCCCTGAAGTTGTTTCGTTCGTAGAACATTATGAAAGGCACAACCATAGCAAAAACAAGCTCAATATCTTGGTGGCGGAAGACAATGCAACCAACCGGAAAATTATATCGAAAATACTCGAATATGCTGGCCACAGTGTTGACCTGGTAGAGAATGGCGATTTGGCACTGGACATGCTGGAAAACAAGCGCTATGACCTAACAATCATGGACATGCACATGCCAATCATGACGGGGTTGGAGGCGATGAAAATCTACCGCATGAGCAACAGGAACGAACCTCGTATGCCTTTCGCTATCCTGACGGCCAGTGCGACCGTCGAAGCCAGAACTGAATGTGAGAAAGCCGGTGCCGATGCGTTTCTTACCAAGCCCATAGATGCTCACACCCTGCTTGATACCGTAGCGTTGCTGACTTCAACCGTCAATAATGCGACCAATACTCAAAGAACTGATGCCGTTCCTCAGGATATTGAAGAACTACCTGCATCGGACGAGCTTTTGATCAATAGAAAAACTTTGCATCACCTCAGGCTTTTGGGAGCAATGAGCGACAACTTCCTCGATAGCGTGATACATGGCTTCTTTGTTGAGGGTGAACAACTACTTGAGGGCATGAAGAAATCGATTCAACAAAATGAGTTTGTACAGTTCAAGGAACTGGCTCATGCACTAAAAGGGAGTTCCGGCAATCTGGGTGCAGAATCGCTGTTCCAAACATGTCGAGAAATCTCACAATACAATAATGACGATTTGCAGGATTCAGCAGAGATTCTACTGAAAAAGGCTCAAGACAGATTTCACCGAACAAGGCAAGCCATGATCCGCTATCTGGATGAACACCGGCAAGCCGTGGGATCATGACACTATAGATATCTCTACTTTCCTTCGCGCTGCCATTAATGCTTGAACAGCAACACCAGAATGGACCACTGTTTCGTATTTCCCAAAAATCTTCTGCTGTGACCGCAAGAAACGATCCATCACCTTAAGATCGCGGTCCGTCAGTTGCAATGCTGCATCTACCCAGATGTTTGTTATGTCCATCATCTCCTGATAGGTTACCGGGTTGAATCGATGCCGCGCCTTTTGCAGCGCCATGTAACCGTTAGAACAGCGCGATTGTTTTGCGACGTAATTGCGAACTGCTTCGACACCTTCACCATCCTCAGCTATCACATCAACCAACCCCATTTCATGAAGTTCCTCGGCAGAGTATATTTTCCCGCTAAGTATCATTCTTTCCGCTTGAGCTACCCCGATCTTTCTTG
This sequence comes from Gallionella sp., assembly GCA_024641025.1. Classification (GTDB taxonomy): domain Bacteria; phylum Pseudomonadota; class Gammaproteobacteria; order Burkholderiales; family Gallionellaceae; genus Gallionella. Next base: position 49,766 of record JAHEDW010000002.1, on the reverse strand, counting down.
CTGCCATACTGAATGCTCCATGGCCAGGGATAAGGTTGAACAGCATTTCAGGGAAGCCCATTTTAGTGCTGCGTTCAGCAATAATCACATCGCTAGATAGCGCTGCTTCAAGCCCTCCTCCCAAAGCATCACCTTGAACAAGAGAAATGGTAATCAGAGGGAATTTGTAATGACTCGTTCGCGTAAAGATCACATCAAGACATTTTGCCGAGTACTTCAGCAAAGCCTGACGGTCCTTGCTTTTGATCAGCGCGGAAAATAATCCGAGATCGCCGCCAAGGTTAAACACCCCAGGGGTCAAGGAAGATGCGACAGCATAGTGGATGGCGTGTAACTGATCCCCAACTTTTATCTTCCCGCCTGATTTCTCAAGAATTTTCTGATGATGATCCAAGTCGTCCAGCAATCCTTGGCTGCAACAAGGTATTCCTTCAGGTTTCATTTGAGTCCATAAAACCCCATACTCGGGATCGAACCGTGTGGAAATATGAGTATACTTAATTTCTAACGGGTTGCTCTCAAACGGCAAAATCTCCAATTGAACTGTTTCGCTATTTCCCCAAGTTCCTGGTTTCCCCATTTTGTAATCCTCTTGATTGATAAAACGTTCTTTATAAAGGACTTCGAACCAATTTTGGCTCGCATTACCCTGCATCCAGATACTGGCACTTGCCCGCATCCACAAGTGCAGATTCCTCGGTTTGCCACGCTGCATAAGCTATCAAGCTTCTCTATCCATTCAAGCAGGGAATAGGGAGGGAAAACCGGGCTATTTAACTTTTTAAACCCTTTGTTCACTGCTTGAGATTCATGCCGCTCTGGCATGTCCGTTATAATGCCAAAGGTCTGTTAACCTGTTTTCACCATGCCCTCCATCCAGATACTACCGGATTTACTCATCAATCAAATCGCTGCCGGCGAGGTCATTGAACGACCCGCTGCGGCACTCAAAGAACTGCTTGAGAACAGTCTTGATGCGGATGCGACTGAAATATCAGTGCAACTAGAAAATGGTGGGATCAAGCTGTTACGCGTGCGTGATAACGGCAAGGGCATCGCCAAAGATGAACTGAAATTGGCACTAAAGCGCCACGCCACCAGCAAGATTGCAACTCTTCAAGACCTGCAGCGTGTTTCAAGCATGGGGTTTCGCGGTGAAGCACTCGCCAGTATCGCTGCTGTAGCTCAAGTTACCCTGACCAGCCGTACCGAAGCGGACAGTCATGCATGGAAAATCGAGGCAGGAGATGGCCAACTCGGTGAACCCATCCCATCCAACCTTGCTCCAGGAACTACTGTAGAAATCCGCGAGCTGTATTTCAACACCCCTGCACGACGCAAATTCCTAAAGTCTGAGGCCACTGAGTTCGCTTGGTGTGAAGAAATATTCAAGCGCATTGCGTTATCACGTCCTGACGTCGCTTTTTCACTACAGCATAACGGTCAAACAATCTGGCAATTGGCGATCACGCAAGGCGAAGAAGGTCAATTAAATCGAGTTGCTGCAATGCTCGGAGAAGAGTTCGGTCATGCTGCAGTAAAAGTTTCGCGCAAGGCTGCAGATCTTTCACTACAAGGTTTGGCTGCCCTTCCCGCATATTCCCGTACCAACCGAGATGCCCAATATTTTTTCGTCAATGGCCGATTTGTACGCGACAAGGTCGCCAGCCATGCGTTACGCCAAGCCTACCAGGATATTTTGCATCATCAGCGACATCCGGCTTTCGTGCTCTTCTTGGAACTTTCACCGGAACAAGTTGATGTAAACGTTCATCCTGCAAAAAGCGAGGTGCGCTTCCGCGAAAGCCAAGGCATTCATCAATTCATATTCCATACTCTGCAACATGCGCTCGCTATACCTGCGAGAGGACATGCGACCCACTTGCCCGAGCAACGAGATTCATTGCTCTTGCCCACACAACATTCAATTCGATTGGGTGAGGTTGAGCGTGATGATACATATCGCCTGTGGGAAATGCTTACCCACAAAGGGGGGGCCGAACCCACATCCGAACCAATCTTAAAATCCTCGCTTTCTACCTTGCCCGATTCAGAACATCCTCTAGGTTTCGCCCTCGCTCAGCTATCAGGCATCTATATTCTGGCGCAAAATACACAAGGCCTTATCGTGGTGGACATGCATGCCGCACACGAACGTATTGTCTATGAAAAGTTGAAATCCTCCCTGGATTCAGAAGATATCGTGAAGCAACCCCTGTTGATACCAGTATGTTTCGATGTTGACACGCTGGACATTTCAACTGTGGAAGCCGAACAGGATGCACTTGAAACACTTGGCTTCGAAATCGCACAGCTATCCCCAACCACGCTTGCAGTAAGGAGCATGCCAGCACTTCTAAAACAATCCGAAGCGGAAGCCGCCGTGCGCGAAGTACTGGAGGAATTGCGAGAATACGGTGCAAGCCGCGTTCTCACTGAGCGACGCAACGAATTACTCTCAGCTCTTGCTTGCCACGGTGCTGTTCGTGCCAATCGTATCCTAGGCATCAACGAAATGAATGCGCTTCTTAGAGAAATGGAACAGACTGAGCGCTCCGGTCAATGTAACCACGGACGACCGACATGGTTCCAGATTTCAATTAGTGAACTTGACGCCATGTTCATGCGCGGGAAATAGCTTGATGATTCAACACTGCTTAATTCTTCGTCAGTCTTTTCACATCATTGGCATGCATTCGCCCTACAAGCCAATAGCGGTCTCACATATCTCTGCATGGCTTTGCAAAGACGAAATTGAAAATTGCACATGCAATCATCTTGTAAGAAAGTTTGTGTGACATCGCTTCCCACCGCAATTTTTCTGATGGGACCTACTGCCAGTGGCAAGACCGATGTTGCAGTAGAGTTGGCCAAAACTTTGTCAATCGAAATCATCAGCGTGGATTCCGCTCTGGTATACCGCAACATGAATATCGGTACAGCAAAGCCTGATGCTGCCACCCTCGAGCATACACCACACCATCTTATCGACATCATCGATCCAACCGATGCTTATTCTGCAGCAGCTTTCCGCCACGATGCTTTGAAGTTAATGGCTGATATATCCAAACGCGGAAAATTACCTCTGCTTGTCGGCGGCACCATGATGTACTTCAAAGCGCTGCGTGAAGGCCTGAGTCCGCTTCCTAAAGCTGATGCTGAATTGCGTACCTTTCTTGATGCCGAAATCGCGCAACACGGGATCAAACATCTTCACGCCAAGCTCGCCGAAGTGGATGCCGATACTGCCGCACGACTCAAACCGACTGATACACAACGCATCCAGCGCGCAATGGAGATCTATCGCTTAAGCGGGCAACCAATGTCAGAATTGCTCAAGCAAGGTGGCGATAGCAAGTTACCCTATCGAATCGTGCCTATTGCCCTAATTCCTTCAGACCGTAGTGTGCTCCATCGGCGAATTGCTAATCGATTCAAGCTCATGCTCGGAAATGGACTAATCGAGGAGCTAAGAAATCTTAGGAAAAATTACCCGTTACATCCCAACTTGCCATCGATGCGCTGTGTCGGCTACCGACAGTCCTGGCAGTTCCTGGAAGGTGAAATTGATGCGGCAAAGCTTCTGGAGACAGGAATTATCGCCACACGGCAACTTGCCAAAAGACAATTGACCTGGTTGCGTTCAATGCATGACAGCATCGAGATAGACTGTCTGTCACATGATCTCTTAAAGAAAGTCCGAGCAGCTATCGCTGACTAAACTAGCTGTTTGCGGCATAATGTTAATGTTGAATCAAGGATGTCTCCAAAATGAAAATTACAGTCATCGGATCTGGCTATGTAGGTTTGGTTTCCGGCGCATGCCTTGCTGAACTAGGCAATGACGTGATGTGCCTGGACGTTGATCCACGCAAGATCGAGATATTGCAGCAAGGCGGCGTTCCAATCTACGAACCAGGCCTAGAAGAAGTCATTAAGAGCAATGTTGCTGCTGGTCGCTTGCATTTCACCACCGATGTCGAGCAAAGCACTGCACACGGCCAGGTACAAATGATTGCGGTAGGTACGCCCTCAGGAGAAGACGGTTCGGCCGATCTGCAATATGTGATTGCAGCGGCGCGAGCTATCGGCCGCACCATGTCAGAATACAAAGTTATCGTGGATAAATCCACAGTACCCGTCGGCACCGCTGACAAAGTCAAGAAAGCAGTTCAGGATGAACTGGATAAACGCGGGGTCGATACCAAATTCAGTGTGGTGTCCAACCCTGAGTTCCTCAAGGAAGGGGCTGCAATAGATGATTTCAACCGCCCAGACCGCATAGTGATTGGTGCTGAAGATGATCAGGCCATCAAGGTTATGCAGGATATGTACGCTCCTTTCCAGCGAAATCACGATCGGTTGATGGTGATGGATATCAAATCAGCAGAACTGACCAAGTATGCTGCCAATGCAATGCTGGCCACACGAATCTCTTTCATGAACGAACTAGCCAATCTAGCAGAACGCGTAGGTGCTGACATCGAATATGTACGAAAAGGTATCGGCTCTGATCAGCGCATCGGGTACCACTTTTTGTATGCAGGTTGCGGTTACGGAGGATCATGTTTTCCCAAGGATATACGTGCTCTGCAGCGCACTGGAGAGGAGCATGGCCTCCCTTTGAAGGTGTTGCAGGCAGTAGAAGAAGTAAACCATTCGCAGAAAAATGTGCTGCTTCAGAAAATTACAAGGCGCTTTGGAGAAAACCTCAAAGGCAAACACTTCGCGCTATGGGGGCTTGCTTTCAAGCCTGGAACCGATGACATGCGTGAAGCAACCAGCCGAGTAGTGATGGAAGGGTTATGGGAAAAAGGCGCAACAATTACAACCTATGACCCTGTAGCGATGAAGGAGACCCAGCATATCTATGGTGAACGCAATGACCTGAGGTATGCCGAAAATCCCAAAGATGCTCTGAATGAAGCCGATGCGCTTGTAATCATCACTGAATGGAAAGCTTTCAAGAGCCCAGACTTCAGCGTTATCAAATCACGATTGAAGCAACCAGTGATATTTGATGGTAGAAATCTGTTCGAACCAGCCAGCGTAACTGCTCACGGCATCGAGTATCATGGCATCGGTCGGGAAAACGCTATACAGGGGCCTTAGCGAGATCTATCTAAGCGCCCTTCCAACCCTACCATTAAGCCATAACATCAGCAGAAATATTTCTAGATTCTCTTTCCGGATCGTCTTGCCAAAGATATTTCGGCATCAGCATGTGTAATCAGTTCCTTCTCACTTTCACCATTATCCGGGAAAAATGCCATTCCCATGCTCGTTTTAACTGCAAACCTCTGCCCACCCGATTCAAACTCAATTCGTGACAGGTCTTGAGCGATGCGCTGCGCCAACCCCTTTGTATCTTTCTCTGAAGCATTCCTGATGAGTACCGCAAACTCATCTCCTCGCAACCTGCAAAACAATTCATTGGCTCTTACATTCTTCCCGACTGTGTCAGCCACGAGGGTCAGGATCCTATCACCAGTAACATTTCCGTAAGAGTCATTGATATGGCTCAGATCATCGATGCCGAATGAGAGCAGTGCTACTTTGGCACCATTGCGCTTTGCATCCAACACTGCAAGCTCCAACTCACTAGTAAACCGGTATCGATTACACAGGCCGGTAAGTGCATCGCGCTCAGCCAAATGTAACAACTGTTCAGGAGTACGACGCGCGTGCGTGACATCCTCGTAAAGCCACAAGTGACCAAGCACTTGAGCCTCAACGTCGCGAACCGCATAGCAAGTCTGCACCACCACTCGCTTGTCCGCCAGGTACAGGTCTGTCGTTTCAGGCAATTCCAGAAGATGTTGGGCGGCAGCCTTATCATTGGAAAGTAAGTGTGAAAGGTATCCGGGGATATCATCAACGTCTCTGCCTTCCAACTTGGTCTCAGAGGGGATCTGCCAGATAGTGAAAAACGTTGGATTCACATGGAGGATCTTGTTATCCCGACTGACGAACAATACGCCAACGTTCATCACTGCGAGCAACGCCATCAAACGGGCCTGTTCCTCACGTTCCAGAGTCAGGTAGCGTTGCTGCATCTCTTCGGAGATGCGCAGCGAAATCATCTGCTGCTGCAAAGTTTTAACCATGCGGTTAAACGTCGCACTCAACTGTCCGATTTCATCCCCACCTGATATTTTCAGGGGCGGCATCGTACCTACATAACGAGCCAAGTCCTCCTCTTTCTGCAATGCACTCATCGTGGACTGAAGATTCTCAAGTGGACGGGTTATTGTATGGGTAAATCTCCCAATGAGCAGAAACAGAATCAATTGCAAGGCAGCTTGCCCACCCCACAGCAGCGCGCTTGTTCTTGTCAGGTTTTCATAGTCTTGCTTCAGGTCAAGCGTGATGCTTGCCGCACCATTTGCAGTTCCGACTTGTGACTCATGACAGTCAAGACAGTTGGTACCGCGGAAATCGGTGCTCACAACGAATGGAACGACTGCGCGCAACTCGGGAACACCCTTATCATATATCCGATGAAATTCAGCTCGGACATTTTTGATTACACGCCGATCTATCTCATCCATGGACTGCTCTTGGGGCAACCCCGGGCCAAACTGCTTTTGTACTTGTTCGGAACGAATGACCCGAATTTCCTTCACGCCCTCAGAGGCACCCATTTTCTTGATGTATAGTTCACGATTTACTGGGTCGCTGATCATGCCATTGATCATCAGCATGTTCATACCATTGATCAAGCCGTCTGCCGAAATCCGAGCTCGACTCTCCGCTGCTAGTAGTATCTCCTCCCTAAAATGGTGTTCGATCCAAAGCTGTGATGGGATTAAAACCGCAATTAACACCAACTGGATGATGATCTGGAGTTTTAGCTGAATTCCCAGCGATTCCCACCATATCTTCATATATTCACCACCATAATAAATTTTTCAAAAATCAGGGAAAGCTAGAATCCCTGCCTGGGGGTTTCAGTAGATCTTCCTGGCAATAGGGCTTCTGCAAGCATGCCGCTATTGTGCAAAACCTGCTTCCGAGTCACCTGCAGCAACCGACAGTTTTCCGACGCGCCCTTCCACTTCCTTCATCACAACCTCCTGGCGAGGTAACGATGCCAAATCTAGCCCTTGCAAATACTGGTGCATCGAAACTAATTCGTAACCCTGCTGTTGCCAGCCCTGTATCAACTGCTCGAATATCGGCAACCATTTTCCACCTTCCAGTTCTGCATGAAGCGTGAAAACATGACCAGTGCTTGAAGGATGTGCGGTAAGATTCAGTATGTTATCTGCGATATTTTCCTGGGTTATACCATCGCGATTCATCAGTTCATCCAGTGTTGGTAAGGTCGTTGGCAGTTGTGGGCAAGCAATAATCTCAGCCTGCCAGGTTGGGATGAAAGGATGTGTACCGCGTGTATCTGAACTATATTCGAATCCAAAGCGCTGCATCAACCGAAAAGCGTCGCGGTTCATCTGCCACCCAGCAGCAGCATGAGAATGTGGCGCCTCACCAAATATCTCAGTATAGCGATCCACTGCGAGCTGCAACTCGTGTCGCGTCCACTCAGCATCCTTTCCGGCTACATGATCTTGCCAGCGTATATGGTCATAACAATGGATCCCGACTTCAAAACCGGCAACTTGTACCATTCTCATTTCGCTAGCGCATTTCTTGCCAATGTCCGGTGCTGGTAACAGCGTTCCATATAACAGTGTCTTTACACCATAATGTTCAACTACCGAAGTGCGCGAGACCTTACCAATAAACCCGGGACGAAACACGCGCTTGATAGCACGCCCCGTGTTGTCAGGTCCAAGCGAGAAAAAGAAAGTAGCCTGGGCATTATGGCGCTGGAGTGCTTCAACCAGACGCGGCACACCTTCTCGAGTACCACGATAAGTATCAACATCGATCTTGAGGGCGAGCTGCTTGGCCATAATCAGTCCATCAGACTGCGAGCTTCTGCAACCTGTCCGCGATATGCGTCAAATATGTAGCGCAACGTGTCAGACATATTGACCGACGGTTTCCAATTCAACTCCGCACACGTATTGGTGATCTTTGGCACGCGATTCTGCACATCCTGATATCCCTTGCCATAATAAGCTGCCGAAGTAGTTTCAACGATCTTTACTTTCAGAGCAGACTCGCGATACTCAGGATATTCCTTGGCCAATTTCAACATCATGTCGGCAAGGTCGCATATGGCATAGTTATTCTCCGGATTACCAATGTTATAGATCTTGCCAGAGGCAATGCCATCCTTGTTCGCTATGATCTTCACCAATGCATCGATACCGTCATCGATATAAGTAAAGGCGCGCTTCTGATGCCCCCCATCAACAAGGCTAATGTTCTCGCCACGAACAATGTGTCCAAGAAATTGCGTAACTACTCTTGAGCTTCCCTCCTTGGGTGTATGGATGGAATCAAGACCGGCACCGATCCAGTTGAAAGGACGGAAAAGTGTGAAGTTCAGATTATCCTGCATCCCATAGCCCCAGATCACTCTATCCATCAATTGCTTGGAACAAGAATATATCCAGCGTGGTTTATTGATCGGTCCGCAAACAAGCTCTGAATTTTCAGGATCGAATTCATCATCGTGGCACATGCCATATACTTCAGAAGTGGACGGAAACACCAGATGTTTGCCGTACTTGACCGCCGAACGCACGATTGGAAGATTGGCCTCAAAGTCGAGTTCGAATACGCGCAGCGGTTGCTTGACATAAGTAGACGGTGTAGCAATAGCAACTAACGGCAAGATCACGTCGCACTTGCGCACATGGTACTCGACCCACTCTTTGTTGATTGTGATATCACCCTCGAAAAAATGGAAGCGGTCCCGCCCAATAAGATCGCTGATCCGATCTGTGCTCATGTCCATACCGAACACTTCCCAATCGGTGGTATCGAGGATGCGGTTGGAAAGGTGGTGACCAATAAATCCGTTCACACCGAGAATCAATACTTTTTTCATTGCGGTTTCCTTAACGATTAAATTCGATTTTGAGAGTACCGAAGCGTGCGGCGAATTCCTCAGCACTCGTTTCTGTGCCATCCAATTCGAATCGTACCACTCGTAACACGCCCTTTCCGCAGGTCGCGTAAGCTTTACCTTCCCGCACATATAATCCAGGCAGCACGTTGTCGGTATCATTATTTACCAGCAGCGTCTGGAGAATGCGTAAAGGCCTGCTCGCCAACTTAGTTGTCGCACCCGGATAAGGAGGAGCAACAGCGCGTACCAGATTATGTATCGTCAGCGCAGATTGCGACCAGTCAATGATTCCATCTTCTGGTTTGCGACCACCAAAGTAAGCGCCCTTGCTCAAATCCTGCTTCATCGGTTCGGCACGACCAGCAATCAGATTGGGAAGGCACTTATTCAACGCCATTTCAGCTGCTACCGTGACTTTACCGAATACATCCAAAGCCGTATCGTTGGGCAAAATCGGCACTGCCTGTTGAGCAACGATGTCTCCATTATCTGGCTTCTCGGTCATGTAATGAAGGGTTGCGCCAGTTTCAGTCTCGCCATGGATTATCGCCCAATTCACCGGCACCCGACCACGATATTTCGGCAACAACGACCCATGCATGTTCAAAGCACCATGACTAGGTATTCCCAACAATTCATGCTTGAGCATCTCACGATAATAGAAGGAAAAGAAGAAATCCGGTTGCAAGGCACGAATCTGCTCCACCACTTCCATAGTATTGGGATTGTCTGGCGTGATTACTGGGATTCCATGTAATTCAGCAAGATCTGCAACGCTATCGAACCAGATGTTCTCATTAGGGTTGTTTGTATGGGTGACCAATAGTACGACATCAATACCATGCGCAAGCAAAACATTTAAGCATCGCACACCGACGTTATGGTACGCAAATACCACAGCCCTACTCATAACTGAGAACGTTCCAAATATTTTGTGCTAAGCATTGTGCTAAGTGCGCCGCACTTGCACCGGGATTACGTCGCCGTAACTCTGTGGGACAATTCCTATCATGATAAGCAACAACAATTGTTCTACTCATCTACGAACCGCCGGGCCAATTTTCCCCATGTCCATTGAAACCTCCCCTGAATCCTGCTGTTCAAGAATCGCCTCGACAAGATAACGCGGCCTGTGCCGCACCTGTTGGTAGACACGACCTATGTACTCACCAAGAAGACCAATTCCAAACAGCGTGATTCCGATCAACAAGAACGCTATGGCGAACAAAGTAAACAGGCCTTCTGCCTCCGGTCCCACGATCAGTCGGCGCAACACAAGCAATACCACAAGGAATCCAGACAGCAAGGAAATGGTAATGCCCAACATCGAGAACAATTGAAGCGGTATCAGCGAAAAACTGGTCATCAAGTCAAAATTCAGTCGTATCAGGCTATAGAGTGAATATTTCGATTCACCAGCAGTTCGCTCTTCATGCCCCACCACCACTTCGGCGGGATTACGTGCAAATGTATAAGCCAAAGCAGGGATAAACGTGCTCACCTCTTTGCAACTATTGATCGCATCGACAATACGCCGATCGTAAGCCCTGAACATGCAACCCTGATCGGTCATCTTGATTCGCGTAGTCCGTTCACGTAACCCGTTCATTGCGCGCGAAGCAACATGACGCCATGCGCTGTCATTACGCTGACGACGTATCGAGCCGACATAATCATGGCCCTCATCCATCTTCTCCAATAACAGACCGGTATCTTCTGGAGGATTCTGCAAGTCCGCATCTAGCGTGACGATACGCTCCCCACGACAATGTTCGAACGCCGCCATAATAGCCATGTGCTGCCCGAAATTACCGTCAAACAATATCACTCGCGTCACTTCTGGCCGTTTCTGGAATTGCTCGCGCAATATTGCGGCGGAACGATCGCGACTGCCGTCATTGACAAACAATATCTCATATGAAATGCCTAGCTTATCCAAAGCAGGATATAAACGGTCAAACAAAGCCTGCAAGCCCTGCTCTTCGTTATAGACTGGGATGACTACTGATAATTGAGGTGTACTCATAAGGTCGGCATTTTACAGCAAGGAAACTAGGTTAGCGAAATATGGCCACTCAAGCGATTAGCATGGACAGAAAGCACAACTGACAAGAACAGAGTTCTATCTGAGCACCTCAAGCATCGCCTCGCATGTGTGCTCCACATCTCCTTCATTCATCGAATAGAACATTGGCAACGAAACGATCTGCCTACCCACTCTCTCTGCAATCGGGAACATGCCTTCCTTGAATCCGAGCGCTCTATACATTTTGAAAAGGTGGATTGGGGCATAGTGAAAACCAACACCGATTTTCCTGTCTTTCATCTTTGACATGAAATCTGCACGGGAAATGCGGTCTGGGAGAACAACTTGAAACAAGTGCCAATTGGAATTTTCGAAATTTTCAACCGGCAACTGCGCACCAGTATGTTTCTCAAAGCCATTGCCCAGTATTGCAAAATAATGACGCGCCAACTTGCGCCTCTTGATGGTAATGTCATTTAGTTTACTGAACTGGCCAAGCCCGATTGCTGCTGCTATGTCGGTCATATTGTACTTGCCACCCAATACGTCCACTTCGATGCCATCCCAACCACTCCTTGTCACTCCTTGTAAGCGGTATTTTTCGGCAAGCATTACTTCTTCGTTGTTGTTCAACACCAGACAACCCCCTTCGGAAGTAGTAATGTTCTTGTTGGCCTGGAAGCTGAATGAAACAAAATCACCGAATGAACCGATGGCTCTACCTTTCCAGGTCGAACCAATCGCCTGAGCTGCGTCCTCGATAATCCTAAGATTGTACTTTTTGGCTATCGCATACAACTTGTCCATGTCCACAGGATTACCTGCCAGATAAACCGGAATGATTGCACGTGTCTTGGTCGTGATCGCTGCCTCGACTTTATCAAGATCTATGTTACGAGTCACTGGATCGATATCAGCAAAAACTGGTTTCGCTCCCACCTCGAGAATCACGTTGGCAGTCGCCACCCAAGAGATCGGCGTGGTGATAACCTCATCTCCTGAACCAATCCCTGCGATACGAAGAGCGATCTCCATTGTGCATGTACCAGAGTTGAAAGTGCGCACAGGGCGGCCACCGAAATAGGCGGATAACTGCTTTTCGAATTCCAGTACTTTGGGGCCACTGGTAATCCAACCGGAGCGAAGCACTTCAGCCACTGCGGCAATTGTGACCTCATCTATAGTAGGTTTGGAAAAGGGAAGGAATTCATTCATGTCGAAACCTCTAGGATTTCATAATTTCAGGATGAAGCATAATAAGCAACGCAGCTAATGGACAAGCATTTCGTCTGGTTATTCTTGACGGTGGCAAGCATTCTATTCAGCAATCCCTAAACCCGAATATTGAAAGGTAATTTTATGCTCGAGAAATGATGATCACACCAAATATGATCACACCGATGCCAATAACCTTGGTCAGGTTGAGAGACTCGCCCAGCAAATACCATGCTGCAAGAGCATTAACAACATAGGCCATGGACAACATTGGGAAAGCAATACTGACTGGTACACGTGAAAGTGCAAGTATCCAAATGACAACGCTCAGCACATAGCACGATAATGCTGCAAGGATGTGCCACTCGGTTGCAAGCTTCCAACCTATCGGCAGGATATTCTCAGCGCTGAATGCAAAGTGACCGACCGCGTTGGTACCTGCTTTCATCAAAATTTGTGCTGCAGCATTGAGCATCACTCCAGCGAAGATCAACCCGAAACTCGTCAAGTTCATTTAAAGCCCCAAATGAACCTGTTATATAGACTTGGTCTCATTGCCTGCTCACCACGACAAATTGCGAATCTTCAAAAATGGTTTTCATCGACAAACCCTTTTGTTGCAGTATCGGATACGTGTATGCCGGCATGATAGCGAATGCTTCAGACTGTGTCTCCCAAACTTTAGCGAATTCAGAAATACTGGGTATCCATCGCTGCGGTTCCTGCTGGATACCAAAACTCATCTCGTCCTGGTATTCCACCAGGGTAAATATGCTTGGCAGATAGAACGCCAGTGTCCATTCATAGGTCTGCACCGAATAAAAAGGCACTTCAGGTTTTATTTTGTCTCGTATCGCCTCGGCAATGTGCTTGGCAGATCTGTCGCGCGCCGCTTCGTTGTGGCCAGTGAGGCCGATCTGCCCAGTAAGCAGCCCAGTCAATGACAATACTACGACAGCTATCCATTTTTTTGAGCGCCACAGCATAGCCATCCCTAACAGCAACCCCGACAGCAAAACCATACCCGCAACCATCATCCATGCACCGAATCGAGGATAAAGTTCAGCTTGTTGTGGGGTATCGGCAAATTTTCCGGCATTTGCTGCCAACACCAACCATACAATTGCTACTAGTACGACAGGAGCTATTTGCCAGAATAGAGTACGCTCGGACATCACTGCGATACGGTTGCCCATCAAAAGAGCTAAAGCCGGAAACATCGGCAAAAGGTAGGATGGCAACTTGGAACCTGAAACGGTGAAGAACAGGTAGATGAAAATGGCCCAGATCAAAAGGAAGCGCTCGGCATTGAACAATCTTCCAGGCTGCCTGCCACGGCGCCAAGCCCTAGAGAGACTATCAAACATCAGCAACGTCCACGGCAGAGCACCCATCAGCAGAATCGGAATAAAGTAATACCAAGGTTGATAGCGACCAAGTTCCTTGGTAGTGAAACGAGTATAGTGCTCGTAAATAAAAAATCTTTCGAAGAATTCGGGATTAGCCTTCATTACCAGATAGAACCATGGCGCAGCGATAAGCAAGAAAACTGACAATCCTGATAACCAGTGCATACGCTTCAAAACGCTGAAATCACGCTCTGCAACACAATAGATGAACAGAGCTGCTCCTGGCAGAACGATGCCCATCAATCCCTTGCTCAATACAGCCAGCGCCATGGCCGCCCACGCGAGCAGCATCCAGTTACGCTGCTCCCTCTTGGAAATTCTTGTTTGCCCGACCAACAGGCTGACTATGCTCAGAGTAATAAAGAACGTCACACCCATATCCAGAGTGTTGATGTGCCCTATCAGAACATATAACAGGCTACTTCCCAATATCAGCGCTGCATATCCCCCTGCTTGACGCCCGAACAGCCGGGCACCAGCAAACCACACAAGAAATATTCCAGCAAAACCGGTCAATCCTGACCAAAGACGTGAGGTCCACTGATATTCGCCAAATACAGTATAAGCAACTGCAGTTGCCCAGTATTGCAGCGGCGGCTTTTCAAAATATTTGAGATCGTTTAGGCGAGGTGTCGTCCAATCACCGCTTGCAACCATTTCACGGGGAATTTCAGCGTATCGACCTTCATCCGGTTTGATCAGAGTTCGGTATTCAAGATTGGAAAACCAAATCAGTGCGACTGCAAAGATTAGCAACCAAATCAGCTTGCTTGAAAATTCCGGTTTATCTGTCATTGTTGCATTTTCCAGCCGGCGCGTAACTGTTGTGCTGCACGAAATGTCTGTTCAAGTTTCGCAGCATCACCAGACTCAAGCGCGGAGCTCATATTGGTCAGCTCGGCGATATAGAGCTGTAATTCCTTATGCAATGCTTCACGATTGGACAAACAAATATCTCGCCACATTTCAGGCGAACTTGCCGCGATACGCGTAAAGTCGCGGAATCCACTTGCTGCAAACGATAGCAGAATATCGCGATGTTCGCGCTGCGCAAGGTCGTGCACCAGCGCAAAGGATAGCAAATGCGGAAGATGACTTACTGCGGCAAATATTTCATCGTGTTGAGATGGTGTAAGCTCACTCACCATGGCGCCGCATAATTCCCATGCATGGCGCACTCGCGCCACCGTCTCGGCACTGTTTTCAGGCAGCGGCGTCAGCACCACCTTCTTCCACTGGAACAAGTCGGCGCGGGCTGCTGATGGACCACTTTGTTCGGCACCCGCTATCGGATGTGCAGGCACGAATTGCGCCACCTTATCGCCTAATTGTGCGTAAGCCTCTCGCACAACATCACTCTTAGTGCTACCACAATCGGTAACCAGCGTTCTCGTGCCAAGGTGCGGCCCAATGCGCGACATCAGTTCCGCCATCTGCCCAACTGGAGTTGCCAGCAACACCAGATCGGCATCGTGTAGCTCTGCAGCGACATCGGTACCGATGCGATCAATAACGCCGAGGTGCATTGAATTCGCCAACGATTGTTCACTGCGCCCAAAGCCTACTACCGAATCCACCTCACGTGCTTTTCGCAAGGCCAATGAAAACGACCCACCGATAAGTCCAACACCAAAAATTACAATCTTCTTGAATTTTGACTGTTTCATGACTTTCCTCACCCTTTCCCTTAATCACTGAGAAAGGGATTCAAAGTGTTCTTCCCACCGCTTTGGCGATACCACCCAATGTGTGCATAAGATCTTTCAGCTCCTGGGGAGTCAATGCTTGATCAGCATCACACCAGGCTTCGCATGGATTCGGATGCATTTCGACCAGTAGTCCATCTGCACCAGCTGCAACCGCAGCATTAGACAATGAAGCCACCATCCAAGCCTTTCCTCCGGCATGTGATGGATCGACGATCACTGGCAAGTGTGTCTCCTTTTTCAGTACCGGTATCGCGGTAACATCAAGCACGTTTCGGTAATAGGTCTCGAATGTACGGATTCCGCGTTCACAGAAGATGATGTTATGGTTACCCCCAGCCGCAATGTATTCCGCCGCCATGAGCCATTCGTTAATGGTCGCAGACATGCCACGCTTCAGAATCACAGGCTTGTTTATTCGACCGACTTCCTTGAGCAGGTCAAAATTCTGCATGTTGCGAGTTCCGATCTGGATTATATCCACATCAAATTCCATGAAGGTATCCAACATGCGGATATCCATTAACTCAGTAACGATTGGCAATTTGTATTTGCCTGCCGCATTTCGAAACATGGAAAGACCATCCTTGCCTTTTCCCTGGAATGTATAAGGACTAGTGCGCGGCTTGAAAGCGCCACCCCTCATCAATCGGCAACCAGCCTCATGCACATATTGTGCTGAAAGATCCATCTGCGCCTGCGTTTCTACGGAACAGGGACCTGCAATTACCTGTATCTGATTTCCACCAAGGGGTATACCCGAAACATCAATGACCGTATTATTTTTGTGTGATTCGCGCGAGACAATCTTGTATTGCTTGGCGATGTGCATCGCCGACTCTACGCCCGGCAGAGGCGTGAACATCTCCTCGGTCAGCGGTCGCTCGTCCCCAATGGCGCCAATCACAGTACGCTCAATGCCACGGGAAATATTTGCCTGTAATCCGGCCGCCTCAAGTCTTTTGACCACTGCACCAATCTGCTCGTCAGTGACACCCTTGTTCATTACGATGATCATCTATTGCACTCCAAGAGTCTGCTTCAACGCAGACAGAAATTTTTTGTTCTGATTATCCAGGCCGATGGTAACGCGCAACCAGTCAGGCATATCGTAATTGGCGATAGGGCGCACGATGACACCGGATTGCAGCAGGCTGCTGTAGACGCTTGTTGCATTAGCCACCTTAAAGCTGATGAAATTCCCGAATGAAGGTATGTACTCCAACCCGAGAGCAGTCAGTCCGCTTGAGACCTGATTCATTCCGCGCAGATTCAGCTCAAAGGTTTGTTCTACAAATTCCGTATCCAGCAACGCAGCCACAGCCGCCGCTTGCGCCACGCTGTTGACATTGAACGGTTGACGAACGCGGTTAAGCATGTCGATTACTTGCGGGTTGCCTAAAGCATAGCCCACTCGTAGTGAAGCCAGACCGTAAGCCTTGGAAAAAGTTCGCGAAATGATAAGATTCGGGAATTCCCCCAGCCATTTCACGCTGTCATATCGGCAACTCTGTGGCAGGTACTCGTTATAAGCTTCATCAAGAACCACCAGGATATTCCCAGGCAGTTCGCGCAAGAACCGCTGCAAGGCATCACCCGGCAAAAATGTACCCGTCGGATTGTTCGGATTTGCGATGAAAATCATCTTTACCCGTTGTGCTACAGCGGTACCGAGCATCGCATCGAGATCATGACCGTATTCCCTTGCTGCGACAGTGATGCCCGTTGCGCCGACCGCTTGGGTCGCCAGTGCGTAAACTGCGAAAGCATGGGCGGAATAAACCGCCTTCTCGCCAATCGAAAGAAAGGCGCGCGCCGACAGTTCTAACAAATCGTTTGAGCCATTACCAAGTACAATCTGCTCATGCGTAACGTTGTATCGTTTGGCCAATGCATCTTTCAATGCAAATCCGTTACCGTCAGGATACAAACCGATATCCTCCAGGGCGGCGTGCGCGGCGGTGATTGCCTGGGTGCTCGCACCCAAAGGATTCTCGTTCGAAGCCAATTTCACGATATCTGATATTCCCAGTTCGCGTTCCAATTCGGAAATAGGCTTGCCGGGTTGATAGGGAGCTATGGCGCGGATATAAGCCGGAGCCAATTCAGAATAATTCATTAAATTTTCCAGCTTTCATCCATTATGATTTAACTAACAGCCTCCCAAAATGTCGCAAAAAACCGGCGACAAGTTTGTCGGCTTAATGTTGAGCTGCATAAAATATATTGCTTACAATTCGATCGAAGCCGCATGGCTGAAATAATTTCAGCGCCTTGGATTTGAACGATCACTTTATTCGCATACACTCCTGTCTAAACATACAGGAATCATCGACTAGATTGCAGCGGGATATGAACCTAGCACTTTGACAAAAGATGCAACCTTCTTGAGCTCCGCCAGTGCCGCAGATACCTTGTCGTCTTCTTGGTGACCTTCAATATCAACGTAGAACACATACTCCCACATACCAGAACGTGCCGGCCGCGATTCTAACCTGGTCATGCTGACTCCATGTCTTGCCAGTGGAACCAGCAGATCATGCACGGCACCCGGGCGATTCGTGGCTGACATGACCAATGAAGTCTTGTCGTTGCCAGAGGGCGCGACATGCTGGTAGCCCAGCAACAAGAATCGCGTGGTATTGTTGGTTTCATCCTCAATGTTTTCCACACACAAGCCAAGCCCAAAAAGAACCGCTGCATTGCTTCCGGCAATCGCAGCACTATGCATGCTTTCAGACGCCATCCTTGCAGCCTCGGCATTACTTGCGACAGGAATGCGCGCTGCATGAGGAAGATTGGTGTTCAACCAACCCTGACATTGGCCCAGTGATTGTGGGTGGGAATATACAGTCTTGATGGCTCCAAAATCGCAATTCTTTGCCATCAGGCATTGATGGATCGGCAATAGCACCTCGCCACATACCTGCAAGGTGCTTTGCTGCAGCAGGTCCAAGGTTCGGCCTATCGCACCCTCACTGGAATTTTCCACCGGGACCATTCCGTAATGTGAAGCACCACTTTCTACCGCACGAAACACATCGTCGATGCTCGCGCAGGGATACCCATGCACCGCATTGCCGAAACGCTTCAGGGCCGCCAACTCGCTAAACGTTCCTTCAGGGCCAAGATAAGAAACAGTCAACGGTGCTTCCAGCGCTCGGCACTGTGACATTACCTCTGTGAACAACTGGGAAACAGCGGTGTTACTCAGAGGACCACCGTTACTTTTTTGCAAACGCATGAGGACCTGAGCCTCGCGCTCAGGGCGCATAATCTTTCCATCATCCTTGAGATGCCCGATCTGTTGCGCGAGTCCGGCGCGTTGATTGAGCAGCTTCAGCAACTCATCATCTAGATGGTCTATCTGTGTGCGCAACTTATTCAGTTTTTCGCTCATGGCACTTAATATCGGGTTGTATCGCTCATCGTCATTCAGTTATACCATCCTCATGCCGACTTCGACAAAGGCAGATCGCGCACCATCAGCACACCTGGTATGGCAGCGATCTCAGCTATCAAGGCTTCAGTCAAATTGGAATCTGTATCCACAAGCGTATAAGCCATTTCACCACGGGATTTATTCATCATGTTATGGATATTAATGCCGGACTTCGCTAGCGTTGTGGATATTTGTCCCAACATGTTCGGAACATTGCTGTTAGCGATTGCCACGCGGAACTCAGATTCACGTGGCATCACCAAGGTAGGGAAATTTACCGTATTGGTCAGGTTGCCATGCTCAAGATAATCGCGCACTTGCTCCACTACCATTACCGCGCAGTTCTCCTCAGCTTCTTCGGTAGATGCGCCGAGGTGAGGTAATGCAACAACTTTGGGCTCCCCCTGCAATTGCTTTGCTGGAAAGTCACACACATAGCAACGCAGATGCTTGCTGTGCAAGCCTTCCAGCACTGCATTACTTTCAACGATTTCATCGCGAGCGAAATTAAGCAATACGCTGTTGGTTTTCATAGCCTGCACACGTTGAGCATTTATCAAACCACGAGTCGCATCCAGCAAAGGAACATGAAGCGTAACGAAGTCGCTGTGCCTGAGCAATTCCTCGACAGTGTGTGCCTTTTTTACCTGTGACGACAAACTCCATGCCGCATCCACCGTAAGCTCCGGATCAAAGCCGTACACATGCATACCCAAGCTTAGAGCTGTATCAGCCACCAACCGACCAATCGCTCCGAGACCGACAACACCAAGCGTACGGCCACGCAATTCAATACCCGCATAATGTTTCTTGCCATCCTCTACAAGTTTATGCAGCGTTGCGTCGTCTCCCTGCAGGCTTGAGGTAAAGTGCAAGGCAGGAACGATGTTACGCGCGGCTAGTAACATGCCTGCCAGCACCAGTTCCTTCACCGCATTGGCATTTGCCCCGGCTGCATTGAATACAGGGACGCCTCGTTCACTCATCTTTTTCACTGGCACATTATTGGTACCCGCACCTGCCCGTGCAATCGCCTTTACGCTGGCAGGTATATGCATATCATGCATATTATGTGAACGAACAAGAATCGCATCCGGCTCAGAAATCTCGGAACCGACGACATAATGGGTTGCGGGCAGACGCTTCAGCCCCATTGCGGAAATCTTGTTAAGTGTCAAAATCTGAAATGTACTATCCATGGCTCGCTGCAAATTCATTCATGAAGTCGACCAGAGCCTGCACCCCTGCCAATGGCATCGCGTTATATATCGAAGCACGCATCCCTCCTACTGATCTGTGTCCTTTAAGTTGAAGCAAGCCACGCGCATCTGCCTGTTTAAGAAATTCGCCGTCCAGGTTCGCATCCTCGAGTGTGAATGGAACGTTCATGCGTGAACGGTCCGCTTTGTTTACTGGACACACATAGAAACCATTGCTTTCGTCTATCGCCCCGTATAACAGTTTGGACTTGGAGATATTGGTTTGCTCCATCGCAGAGATACCTCCATTATTCTTCAGCCACTGGAACACCAGACCGGCCATGTAGATGCCATAGGTCGGTGGCGTGTTGTACATCGATTCGTTGTCAGAATGGGTCTTGTAGTCCAACATGGTCGGCAAGCCTGATGGTGCATAGCCAACCAGATCATCACGCACGATGACGATGGTCAACCCAGCCGGGCCAATGTTCTTCTGCGCACCTGCGTAGATCAGCCCGAACTTTGACACCTCCACTGGACGTGAAAGAATATTCGATGACATATCTGCTACCAGCGGAACGTTTCCGGTATCAGGTATCCAATTAAATTCGACCCCACCAATGGTCTCATTCGGTGTGTAATGGAGATAGGCCGCATCCTTGTCCAGTTTCCATTCATTGTATGCAGGCACATAACTGCAGTTCCTGTCAGTGTTGCTCGCCACGACATTCACAAAACTGAATTTCTTCGCCTCACTGATCGCTTTCTTGGACCATTCGCCGGTGTTCACATAATCTGCCGAGAGCTTGCCGCGCAGCAGGTTCAAGGGGATCATAGAAAACTGCTGGCTAGCGCCTCCCTGCAGGAAAAGCACTTTGTAGTTGACAGGTATGCCCATCAGTTCGCGCAGATCGGCCTCTGCTCGAGCCTGTATGCTCATGTACTCCTTGCCACGATGCGACATTTCCATCACCGACATGCCGCTACCATGCCAGTCAATCATCTCCGACTGCGCCTGCTGTAACACTGGTTTTGGCAGAACTGCCGGACCCGCGCTGAAGTTGTAAATCGTCATGCTAAATTGCTCCGGGTTTTCAAAATTGGTCTCAAGAACAGGATGGATCAGTTGGGTATTCCCCTGCTTTGGATTCATCCCTGAATCAGATTCTAGTTGCTGCTTAATCCTCCTGCTCGGCGATACGGCTCAAACCTGCCAACTTCTCGCCCTTTTCGACATTCATCAATGTCACACCCTGAGTAGCACGGCCCATCTCGCGGATCTCCTTCACACGAGTACGGATCAGCACACCACCAGTTCCAATCAACATGATTTCGTCTTCAACGTTCACCAGTGTCGCTGCAACCACCTTTCCATTTCGCGCCGAAGTCTGGATCGCGATCATGCCTTGCGTGCCACGTCCGTGACGGGTGTATTCGGTGATCGGCGTGCGCTTCCCATAACCATTTTCGGTAGCAGTCAGGACACTCTGCTGTTCGTTTTCTGCCACCAGCAGCGAGATTACCTGCTGCTTCGCGCCGAGTTTCATGCCACGTACACCGCGAGAAGCACGACCTGTCGGACGAACATCGTTCTCGTCAAAACGGACAGCCTTGCCAGCATTCGAGAACAGCATCACATCATGCTCTCCATCTGTAAGCGCAACTCCGATCAACCTGTCATCATCGTCAAGATTGATGGCAATGATTCCTCGTTTCATCGGACGTGAAAAATCGTTCAAAGAAGTCTTCTTGACAGTGCCATTGGCAGTGGCAAAAAACACATATTTGTCTTCGACGAACTCACTAACCGGCAACACAGCGTTAATCTTCTCGCCTTCTGCCAGTGGCAACAGATTCACGATCGGCTTCCCTCGGGAGATACGGCTGCCTTGAGGTACCTCATACACCTTGAGCCAATAAACACTACCTCGATTCGAGAAGCACAGGATGTAATCATGTGTGTTTGCGATGAAAAGATTGTCGATGAAATCGTCTTCCTTTGTAGCGGTGGCTTGCTTGCCCCGACCGCCACGTTTCTGTGCACGGTATTCGTCGAGACGCTGTGCCTTCATGTAACCACCATGAGACAGGGTGACCACTACGTCTTCTGCAGCGACGAGGTCCTCCATGCTCAATTCCTGGGTATTAGTAATTATCTCGCTGCGGCGCTTGTCTCCAAACTGTGACTTTACTGCTGCAAGTTCTTCGGCGATTATCTGAGTCACTCGCTCGGGTTTGGCGAGGATATCGAGCAAGTCCGTGATCTTGTCCATAACATCGCGATATTCACCGACAATTTTGTCCTGCTCCAGACCGGTCAATCGCTGCAAACGTAATTCAAGGATTGCCTGAGCCTGCGCTTCAGAAAGATTGTAGCCGCGAGTATTACCTTTTCCTACTAGGCCAAACTCGGGCAACAAACCTTCAGGCCTTGATGCATCGCTGACACGACTGAGCATGTCCTCAACCAGAGATGAACGCCAACTGCGCGCCATTAGTTCACGCTTTGCATCTGCAGGTGCCGCTGAGGCCTTTATCAAAGCAATGATCTCGTCTACATTTGACAATGCAACCGCCAGACCTTCCAGGATATGGCCTCGCTCACGAGCTTTGCGCAAATCAAAAATGTTGCGGCGTGTAACAACCTCGCGGCGATGCCGAAGGAACGCATCAATCATCTCCTTTAGATTGAGCAACCTAGGCTGGCCGTCGATGATTGCGACCATATTGATACCGAAACTGTCCTGTAGTTGGGTATCCTTGTACAACTTGTTCAGGATCACATCGGCATTCTCGCCGCGCTTAAGCTCGATCACCGCACGCATACCGGACTTGTCGGATTCGTCTCGAATCTCTGAAATCCCTTCCAGCTTCTTATCTCGAACCAACTCGCCAATCTTGATCAGGAGATTGGCCTTGTTCACCTGGTAGGGCAGCTCGTCGATGATGATGGCTTGGCGTTCACCTTTACCAATATCCTCGAAGTGTGTACGAGCTCGCATCACCACACGGCCGCGACCGGTCCGGTAACCTTCCTTGACGCCGGCCAGCCCATAGATATAGCCGGCAGTGGGAAAATCAGGAGCCGGTACGTATTCGATCAGTTTCTCGATATCAATATCAGGATTCTTTAGTAAAGCCAGACAAGCGCTCACCACCTCTCCCAGATTATGAGGCGGGATATTTGTAGCCATGCCCACTGCGATACCTGACGAACCATTGATCAGCAGGTTTGGTATGCGCGTCGGGAAAACCAGCGGCTCTTGTTCGGAGCCATCATAGTTAGGGCCGAAGTCGACCGTTTCCTTGTCCAAATCTGCCAGCAACTCTTGGGCGATTTTGGCCATGCGAATCTCGGTATAACGCATTGCAGCAGCGTTATCACCATCCACTGAGCCGAAGTTACCCTGCCCGTCCACCAACGTGTAGCGCAAAGAGAAGTCCTGGGCCATACGTACAATGGTGTCGTACACTGCCGTATCGCCATGAGGATGGTACTTACCGATCACGTCTCCGACGATACGCGCAGACTTCTTGTAAGCCTTGTTCCAGTCGTTTGAGAGCTCATGCATCGCAAACAGTACGCGTCTATGCACCGGCTTAAGGCCGTCGCGAACATCCGGGAGCGCGCGCCCGACTATCACACTCATCGCATAGTCCAGATAGGACTTGCGCATCTCTTCTTCTAGGCTGACGGGGAGTGTTTCTTTGGCGAATTGTTGTTCCATGATGACCCTGATAGGTAGCTGCTAGTGCATTAAATCAAAGCGCGCATTTTAGCACACCGATGCAACCCTAAGCCACTTCACTGATAGGCCTGACTATTTGGCTAAACCAGTGAGTTTTGTTAGAGTCGGACCCTTGCCAACAAATAATCCATCTCCAAGCACATGGCCAACGCCGATCCCCTAGAACTGGAAAAATTCTCCCTACTGGCCCACAAATGGTGGGACCCGAACAGCGAGTTCAAGCCTCTTCACGATATCAATCCGCTTCGTCTGGACTATATCGACCGCCACTCCCCGTTGGCCGGCAAGACTGTGCTTGATGTTGGCTGTGGTGGGGGCATCCTTTCTGAAGGCATGGCCGGCTTGCATGCGAATGTCACCGGTATCGACCTTGCCGAAAAGTCATTACAAGTCGCAAAACTGCATCTATTAGAAAGCGGCAAGCAGGTCGATTACCGTAAGGTCGCAGTGGAAGAACTCGCCATCGAGCAGCCAGGTCACTACGATGTGGTCACTTGTATGGAAATGCTCGAACATGTGCCCGATCCAAGTAGCGTGATCGGAGCCTGCGCGAAACTGGTCAAGCCAGGCGGATGGGTATTCTTTTCGACGCTGAACCGTAATCCGAAGTCGTACTTGTTCGCCGTAATCGGCGCGGAATACATACTAAAGTTGTTGCCACGGGGTACGCATGACTATGCCAAATTCATCAAGCCATCCGAACTTGCTCAATCCTGCCGACAAACAGGGTTGAGCCTCGACAACATCATAGGCATGAGTTACAACCCACTCACCCAGACTTACTCATTGGGCAGCAACACTGACGTCAACTACATGATTGCCTGCCGCAAGGACTAATGGTGATCAAGGCAGCCCTGTTCGATCTCGACGGCACCTTTGCCGACACCGCACCCGACCTCGCTGCCTCGTTGAACCATGCTCGTGCCTCGCGAAACCTTCCACCCTTGCCACTAGAAGTGCTGCGCCCGCAGGCCTCGCATGGATCCCGTGGTTTGCTTGAGGTCGGATTTGGCATCGAACCCGGGCACCCAGACTACGACACGCTACGCAACATCTTCCTCGACCATTACGAGCGCAACATCTGTGTGCATACACGTTTGTTCAGTGACATGGCGCAACTAATTGGCGAACTGGAACGCCGAGATATTCGCTGGGGTATCGTCACGAACAAACCACACCGCTACACTGTACCGCTGATGAAATCATTGGGATATGCAGACCGGGCTGCCTGCCTTATCAGTGGCGACACCTGTGCTCACGCGAAGCCACATCCGGAACCGATGCTCAAAGCTTGCCAGATCATTGGCGTCACCCCTGCACAGTGCCTATATCTCGGCGACGACCTGCGCGATATGCTGGCAGCCAACGCTGCCGGAATGACAGGCATCATCGCCAGCTACGGCTATGTCAGCAGCGATGCGTCCATCAAGAACTGGAATGCTCAGGGCAGCGTGGACAGACCCACGGAACTAATCGCCTATCTCACACTCTGATCTGCTACAATCTGCCTCGCTCGCAACAGGTAATTCTTTATATAATTTGTCACGAGCAAATAAGCAGATTATTACAGCATTTCGAACCGGGGACGACTTGGCTTCGACGTGGGTTACAAAGCAGTGTAGGGCATACCGAGGACCCGCAACCTCGTAAATCAGCTGGAAAAAACTAGTCGCAAACGACGAAAACTACGCTTTAGCTGCTTAGTCAGCTAAACCTCACACCATGCTGTCTGTGGAGTGGCTCAAAGCCGCAAGGCTGAGATGAGTGAGGTAAATTACACAGAATCGTGTCGAGCAGGGTCACTTTGCTCGAAGCTAAAATCAAGGTGACTCGTCCTTTGCAAGCCCGCCGGTTGGCGTGTACGGGATTAAATTAAACAGCCTGGCTAAGTATGTAGAACTGCCTGTAGAGGGCTTGCGGACGCGGGTTCAATTCC
This sequence comes from Gallionella sp., assembly GCA_024641025.1. Lineage (GTDB taxonomy): Bacteria > Pseudomonadota > Gammaproteobacteria > Burkholderiales > Gallionellaceae > Gallionella. The sequence goes on along the minus strand of JAHEDW010000002.1, from coordinate 24,098 downwards.
CGCCGTCTCCACCAACAGACAAAACGACACCCTCGCGGTGTCGTTTTGTCTGTTGGCTTTTGTTTGCTTGTGCATCGAATCTGAATCCTGTCGGCAAGACGCGAAAAAACTGAATATTCTTTCCCAATACCTTATCAACCCTTTCCTTTGCATTCAACGTATTGACATCTCCAACCGACACTCCTAGGATGCCCAAGCAGAATGTTCACTAGGCTCGCCTGGCAAAATGTTTGCACTTTGGTGCTAATCGCCTATCTGCACATCAACTTGACGAGGCCGAAAGAATTGCCATCAATGATAATTTCCCAATAATTAATCAAAATGTTAAGAGACAAACACTGACTCAACGGCTTTGCATTACTAAGAAGGGCATATCCTTGTGTACGGGATTAACACCTACCTGTTGTATCAAAGGTATCTTCTAAAACTATGCTGCCAAATCGACTACGGGAAGGCTCGATGAAATATCTAACGGCCATGCTAACTGTACTCCTTCTGTTCGCCTGTGCAGCATATGACGGTAGAGGACTTAAACCCAAAGAATCCCGTGTTGAGGACGTACTGCGCATCATGGGCGATCCGGCAATGCAATGGCATGAACCGGATGGCTCCCGGCAACTCGCCTACCCGCGTGGCATTCACACCTTCATGGTGGATATCAGTCCGGATGGCAGGTTTGAGAAGATTGAAAATATCATGCATATGAAAACATTTGCCCGCATAAAGCCTGGGATGACCAAGAGCGAAGTGCTGCGTATCCTAGGCCCATCTGATCCTTCCGGAACCGCCTACTTCAAGAGACGTGATGAACTGGCATGGGAATGGCGCTACTGCGACGAATGGAATGTGGCGGCCCGCTTCGAGGTCCTGTTTGATGGTACCAAGGAAACAGTGCGCTCAACCATGACCCTGACCGACTATCAACTAGGGCTTTGCGGGCCGGATGGAGATTGTGTTTGTTCGCATGCAAAGTAATTCACTTCTAGCCCATTTGACCCAAACGTTTTGAATTCGCACAGGTTTACCTGAATAATTACGCAAATAGTATAGCTGCTACACCTTCCATCAACATTTCTTAATCTTCACTTAAGAATTCGTTATTATGCTTTTCAACCATGTGATCCCAAGTTACCAGTGCGAGGAAAAAGTGAGCAAAAACATCGTATCAATCATCTCAATTATTCCTGTTTGCGTCTTTCTATTCGGCTGTGCTTCGAGGCCAGCTTACAAATGCGATCCGAATTCACCTGAGTCCACACCTATAAGTCGTTTCGAGATCAATCGGGCTTATGGAGTCGCCTTTGACAAGGATACAAAGCTGATTTGGAAGCTATGCTCCGAGGGCCAAAGCTATTCTCATGGGCATTGCGCGGGAGATGCAATTGGTTTTTCTTGGGATGATGCCATGAAAAAATTCGATCACAATGGGGACAACTGGCGATTGCCGAGTGCCGACGAGCTCAATAGCATTGTTGAAACAAGGTGTGAGACACCTGCCATAAATATAATGATCTTCCCGAACACAACACCATCGACCTACTGGTCTTCATCGTCTGATGAAACAAATTCATCTAAAGCACAAGATGTGAGCTTCTCGGATGGTAAGTCACGATACTCTGACAAAGCGGGCATCCGCAATATAAGGTTGGTTCGAGGAGAAGATGCGAAAGTATTGGAAGAGCGACAAGAACTGATTCTGGGGTTAATTCAACAAAACAGGACGGAAGAATTAATCAAACAGCAGAAAGATGCTGAACTTGAAGCCACAGTCAACTGCACAAACAAAGCAGAATGCGACAGGTTATTTTCCCTTGCCCGAACCTATATCGAGTCGGAAGCAACAGAAAAAATCAAGGTTGCCACTGACTCAATCATTGAGACATATGAACCTGCTGAAGTAGGCGGTATCGGCATAAGTGCCATTAAAATCCCGACTAAAGGCGATAATGCTGAAATTCGTCTGTCAGTTACCTGCAAGGCATTCGGATCAGACATCATCATCGAAAAACTTGATTTGGAAACCGAATCAGCAGAAACTTTAAAATCTAAAATGAAAAAGTCAAAAATCGCCTGCTTGTCAAAGAAGATAACGATTTATAGAGACTTCCAATCCTTTGTAAATGAGAAATAGATGGTCCGTGATACCGAACCAAACTTTCCTCATTCAGAAGTGAACTGAAGATTGTTTTTTCAAAATTTCAGCACCGATCAACCATGCTTTAGGAACACGTTTAGCTCGGCAATCGGAACCGGCCTACTGAATAAATATCCCTGGAAGTGTGCGCAACCGTTTATCTGCAGGAGTTGCAACTGCTCTTCAGTCTCTACCCCCTCGGCAATCACATCCAAATTCAGGCTTTGCGCCATTGCAATAATGGTGCGCACGATAGACCTGTCGCGCTTGCCTACCGAAATATCGCGTACAAACGACTGATCAATCTTAAGTTGATCGATCGGAAGCATTTTAAGGTATTGCAAGGAAGAATAGCCTGTACCGAAATCGTCAAGTGAGAACTTGACTCCGATATCATTCAGATCGTTCATCGTGGCAATGGTCTCATCGATGCTTTCCAGCAATACACTTTCAGTCAGCTCAAGCTTGAGCAGTGTCGGATTGATAGCATGCTGAAGCACCGCATCATGGACTTGAGCAACAAAATCAGACTGCCGAAATTGTTTGGCACTGACATTCACCGAAATTGTCATGTCACAAGTAAGCGCATCCTGCTGCCAGGTCCTAAGCTGGGCGCAGGCAGCATTAATAACCCATTTTCCCATGGGAATTATCAGGCCAGTTTCTTCGGCTAGTTGAATGAATTGAGCCGGAGATACCAATCCGCGCTCAGGGTGAACCCATCGCATCAAAGCCTCCACACCTATCGGACGGCGCGAACTGTCTACCTGAACCTGGTAATACAACTGGAACTGAAGTCGCTCAATGGCATTAAGTAATTCACCTTCCAGTGCAACTCGTTCGTTGATTGCCTCTTGCATCTTGGGATCGAAGAATCGCAAATTGTTTCTTCCCGCATTTTTGGCTTGGTACATTGCAATATCTGCCTGCTTCATCAATTCATCAGTCGTTTGATGTTTGTCACTGTAAAGAGTGGCTCCGATACTGGTAGTGCACTGATACACATAGGATGCTAACTGATATGGTTTGCTGAGCATCTCTATGATTTTTTCAACGACATGTTCTGTTTGGGCTGCCGCCTCAAGGGTGTCTTTATTCAACTCTTCCAGCAATATCACAAATTCATCTCCACCCAACCGGGCAACGGTATCTCCTTCTCGAACGCATAACACCAGTCTTTGTGCGACCTGTTTTAATAGTAAATCACCGATGTCATGGCCAAGAGTGTCATTGAGGTTCTTGAAATTGTCCAAGTCAATGAACAAAAGTGCGCCTGCTTTTCCACTTCGCGCACTCGAAGCCAGCGCCTGTTCGAGTCGATCAATGAGCAACCGCCGATTTGGAAGATGCGTGAGTGGATCATGAAAAGCTAGCCGATTAATCTCGGCAGAAACTCTCTTGCGCTCAGTGATATCTATGAAGGTCACCACCGCCCCAGTAAGCCGATCCTTCCGATAGATGGGATGCGACCAGTACTCTACCGGAAAGCTGCTTCCATCAGCACGCCAATGGATCTCATTATCTGCATGGGCAGATCTGCCACCGAGTGTTGACGAGCGAACCTTGCACTCCTCGACAGGATATGGCCTTCCGTCTTGATAGGTATGGTGTATCAGCATATGGACCTCTTTGCCGATCAAGTCTTCTGGGTGCTTGTAACCTAACATTCGCAGACAAGCCGAATTCACAAAGGTACAAATGCCATCAGTGTCTACGCCATATATTCCCTCAGCGGTCGAGTTAAGTAGAAGTCCATATTGCTCCTGTTGTTCGAGCCGATCTGCCTCTGCACGTGCACGCTCTTCTCGCAGTTGCTGTGAATTCAGTGCATATGCTGCCTCACGTGCAAGCCCCTCGAAAAGTGAAATATCTCGCGCAGTATAAGTACGGGGTCCTTCGTGAGTTACTGCCATCAGTACGCCGATCACCTTCTCATCAAGCTGGAGCGGCGCAGCGATTGCAGAGTACACGTTGAAATGTTTGCTCATACGCGGGCTTACTCGCATATCCTCCCGACAATTGGCAACTGCGACAGTTTTTCGATGGTTGAAGGCCCATACAGCAAGGGAAACCTCGTCAAGATGCAGGCGATAGTGCCCCCCCGGGAGATACTCTGATCCGGTCTGGATCACACCAACCAACTCGTTAGCTACCTGATCGAATACAAGCACGAAGGACTGAGAGGCATTAACTGCTTGTTGGCACAGTTCCACCACCTGATGCAATACTGCTGCAGTCCCTGCTTCGCCGCCAGTACTTCGCAACAACCGATTATTGAGGTCAAGTATCTCTCCTTGAAGCCACTGTTTTTCCAACAAGGCCCGATAGTCAGCTGTAAGTACGCCGATCTCATCCGTAGAGCGCGCCTGCAATGATGCGATTCTCGCTTCAGGCAATGGGTGATCCTCACCGATCAATTCCTGCAATGGACTGAGCGACTGACCGAAACTGTGGGCGAATATCATGCTGCCGCCAATTGCAAGCAACTCAAGAAGCAGCCAGACTTCAAAAGTTTCAAACGTGAAGTAACCGGTTCTTGTCCAATAGTACTGAACGAGCATAGTGTCAATTAGCAGCGGCACCAAAGCTCCTATCAGAAATACCTTTGTACGGATGGTCACGATAGGCCGCGAAAGCTTCATGCTGCCAAGAGCTTGACCGAAAAGATCGAAAATCAGGAAAAAGATCGGTAGACCAACAATTATTGAGACAATGAGTGCGACGAGTTCGATGCGAAACCAATCGTAAGGAGTTGACACAAAACCTGTATAAATCTCGGCAGCTACGATAACCGAAGCTGGTGCCACCGCCAGATAGATCAGGAACGTAGACCAGAAAACGATCGGAAAGCGGCGCACTGCCTTTTGGGCATCCTCTGCACTGCATCCCGGTTTGCCGTCTAGCCAATCTGCCAGCGACTGCATCTGTCGTGGCAGGAACCAAACTGCGAAGGCGAGCCAACCGATAATGTATGCAGGCTCAAGTGGTGTTGTGAGAATCCCAATCAGCTCTGGGAGTTTCAGCACGCCGATCAGCAAGATAAAGCCGAGACCAAACACCGGCGGGATGTTCCAAGCATGGAAAATGAGCCAGCGCAATCGACGCAGCAACTCTTTCCCGCTCAATTTTCCCTTGCTGCTCTCCAGAGTGACATCCAAATTACTCTCCATAACAAACACAATCACCGCACTTCAGAATTAATGCAGTTATCCCATACATGTACAACTTTAAATTTGAGTAAGCCAATTGCAAATAATTGGTGATCGTTAAACATTATGTTGGTATATCTTGGTTATAGATTTTTGGCATTATGCTTATCCAAGAGAGATGTGCAACTACACATTGTCTGTCGTGTGGTATCACCATGAATGTAGAACGTAGATATAATATGAGATTGCTTCGATTCAGCCTGACATCTGTCTCAGGTACAATCCGAACCATCCCAACTGCGTATCACCCTTATTCACGCGTTCACAGACGCATGTTCACACGAAGTCATCTCGCAAAGTTCATTGGATGTAGAATTACTCAAGTGAGTTAGTACCGGGACACAAAAGATGAAAAAAGATTTTTGGATGGAGCGCTGGATCCGCGGAGAAATCGGTTTTCACCAAAATGAAGTCAATCCGTATTTGATCCAATACTGGCAAAAACTGAACATCGCTCGTGACGATACGGTATTTGTGCCGCTTTGCGGAAAAAGCCTCGATATGATTTGGCTTCGCAAACAAGGGCATACCATATTTGGCGTGGAACTGAGCGACATTGCGATCCAGGCGTTCTTCAAGGAAAACGGCTTTGAACCACAGTACACCAGCAATCAGATGTTCGCACGATATGAATCGGATGGCATTTGCATAATGTGCGGCGATTTCTTTGATATGAGCAAGGAAGATCTGAAATCCATTAGAGCTGTGTATGATCGTGCATCGCTTATAGCACTACCACCCGAAATGCGAGAGCGCTATGCCCGCCATCTCGTTGGCTTACTTCCTCCGGCAACGAAGATCCTACTGGTCACAGTTGAATATCCGCAGACGCAGATGCAGGGCCCACCATTCTCGGTTACTACTGATGAAGTCTCCTCGCTTTACAGCGAGCATGCGGAGGTTCGTTTACTGACAAAACTGGATGTGCTGGCCAACAATCCACGCTTCCAGGAGCGTGGTTTGAGCAGTTTGCAGGAAAGTATCTTCATGCTGACACTGTGCTAGGCTGTCTGACCTTCAACAAGCTATCGATAAAAGCCCTTAATTATTTGACCTAGACACTTGGATGAAATAAATTGGCCCTTGAGATTCCAACAATATTTCGTGAGATGCCAAGCCGAAGTGACTCAAAATATTTCGCTTATTTGGAAACATTCGGGTAACAATGATCTAACTTGCTATGCGAAAGAAATACAACTTCGGACAACAGCTTCAATGATTGAAACTGTTAACGCCTACTTCATTAATGCTCTTATGCTGGATGTTGAAAAATGAAATTGCTCCAAACCGACCTTACCTCGGCACGAGAGTCCCATACCGTCACTATGTTGCCCAGTGGCCTGATACTGGCAGCAGGGGGATGGGGTAAGGAGGGAACCCTCTCCAGCGCAGAACTTTTCGACCCGGTTACCGAGCGTTGGAGCGAAACGGCAAACCTCTCAACTGCGCGCTACTATCACACCGCCTCCTTGCTGCCAGATGGGAAAGTTCTTGTTACGGGAGGATGGAGTACGGGAGGCGTACTACAAGGCGCTGAAATTTTCGATCCAACTGCAGTGTCTTGGACTGAGACTGCCTTTCTCTCCACGCCAAGAGGCTACCATACTGCAACCTTGCTGGCAGACGGCAAGGTACTTGTGGTGGGTGGAATCGGGGCGGGATTCAGCAGCCTTGCCAGTGCTGAGGTGTTCGATCCTGTATCGGACACCTGGAGCGTCACGGGGAGCCTTACCACGGCGCGTGGCTACCACACTGCCGTCTTGCTCACGGATGGCAAGGTGCTGGTTATCGGCGGAAGGGATGCGGTCGGCGGTATAAACAGTGCCGAGCTGTACGATCCTGCCACCGGCACATGGAGCATCACGGCAAATCTCATCGTTGCACGTTATCGTCATACTTCCACACTGCTTCCAAATGGAAACGTACTGGTTGCTGGTGGAATCAGTATTTCCGGTGCGATCGACAGCGCTGAAATATATGACCCATCCACAGAGAACTGGTGCGAGACAACCAGCCTGTCCAAGGCACGTTACGGCCACACCGCCACTTTGTTACCAAGCGGCAATGTGCTAGTAGCGGGGGGCAGAGATAGTGGGAATATCAGTCTTGCAAGTACCGAAAGATATGATCCCGTGACCGGAAAATGGAGCTCGACTCCCGGTCTCGTTACTGCGCGATATGGCCACTCTGACAGCTTGTTGCCAGACGGCCGTGTAATGTTGGCAGGCGGAAAGGACGTAACGAATATCAGTCTTGCCAATACCGAGTTTTATAACCCGACCGCTACGGGTTGGCGTCCATCGGGCAGCCTCATGACGGCGCGCGGCTACCACACCGCCACCCTGCTGCAAGATGGCAGGGTGCTGGTGGCAGGCGGATGGAATGATGAAATCGGTGTTCTTGGAAGTGCCGAGCTATACGACCCGACGACAGGTTCATGGAGCCAGACGGGGAGTCTCTCAATTGCCCGCGGTTATCACTCCGCCATCTTGATGCCCGATGGCAAGGTGCTTGTAACTGGGGGGAGAAATGCGAAGGACGCCTTGTCCAGCACCGAATTGTTTGACCCTGCAACTGGAACTTGGCGCACCTATGTGAAACTCTCCACCGCACGCTACCGCCATGGCTCCATGCTGATGAACGATGGCACAGTGATTGTGATGGGAGGAAGGAATGTGAGGGGTTCTTTAGATAACGCCGAGCAATTCGAACCTGCGACAAATTCCTGGCGGGCAGCGGCCTATATCAACGTAGCACGATACCGATATACAGCGACGCAGTTGCCCGGCGGAAAAATGCTAGTTGCTGGCGGAAGAAATACAGCGAGTGCCTGTCTTGACAGCGTCGAGTTGTACGATCCAACTTCCCGCTGGCGTGAGACAGGCAGTCTTATCACGGCACGGTATGGCCATGCTGCCAGCCTGCTGCCTAGCGGCAAAGTACTGGTTATGGGTGGCAAGGACACTGCAAATGAAAGTCTCGCCAGTGCCGAGTTGTATGACCCTGCTACCGGACAATGGAGCATGACAGACAGTCTTGATACAGCACGAGACTATCACACAGCTAATTTGTTACTAGATGGTAGCGTACTGGTAACCGGAGGAAGGGATGCTGAAAATGTCTCACTCGCCAGTGCCGAGCTATACAGTTAAGGGTAACCGGAATCAAAATCAATCCGGTTCTAGGGTACATGCTTTCATGCAACAGCAAGCCAGAACATATAATAAGCACAGCCACTTAGCTCCATTTTGTTGCCTGATGAACACTTTCTCGGAACATTGCGGTATTATTTGCCCAGTACCGGCAACAATCCGGGGTAGATCAATGATTATTTGAAAGGCGAACAGGATGGATTACAAATCTCTAAGACTCGTACTGGCTTGTGTCGCGGCAGCGATACTTTGGCTATTGGGTGGACTGGTATTTAACATGGCTGTCGGCATGATGTGTGTACTAATAGGCGTATTCATTGTCGGATGGGCAGCCGGCGACATCATGGATTCCACTTTACCCTCCTCCGAGCAGAAGTGACAATTCAGCAATGCATACATTATTTAGCGCCACCGCAAGGTGGCGTTAAGTTGTATTTCTGGCCGACAGAAAAGATTCGGCAAAAAGCTGTTTCTGCAACTGAATTAAATTAGAGCATTCAGTCGGCAATGAAGAAAGCCCCCTCACATTCCGACATCAACAGTCTATTCACTAACAGCGACCCTGATCAGGTATGGCTAAAGGCAAGCAATATAATCAAGCTCATAAGCCCTGATTATGATTCCACCATAGCGCAAACCACATTTGATGATGTCGTGCGACTGTTCCGCGGCGAGTTCCCTGGCTATTGCCAGATCAGGACCCTCTACCACGATCTGCACCACACCTTGGACGTATTCCTGTGTGCTGTGAGATTGATGCATGGGGTGCATATTTCCGGCACCCGGTTAACCGACTTGGAATTGACCATAATCATGATGGGCGCATTGTTGCACGATATCGGTTATGCCCAGCGCATCGGTTGGGAGACGGGAACTGGCGCGCAATACACTTTGTCACACGTCGGTCGTGGCATTAAATTCACAAAACGCTATATAACCGAGCATGGTTTTCCAACTATTCTGGCAGACTCACTGAATTTCATTATCCGCTGCACTGACCCGGCGGAAAGTGTGCCTGAAATCGATTTTCCCGATGAGCGTACCCATCTGCTTGGCCAAATCGTCAGCAGCGCGGACCTGACCGGTCAGATGGCTGATCGCACCTACCTTGAAAAACTGCTGTTCCTGTATCTGGAATTCGAGGAAGCGAACTTCGGAAACTATGAAAGCATCCACGACATGCTGGCAAGAACTCAAGCCTTTTACGACAGAATTCGCATGAAGCTAGAAAACGATCTTGGTGGAATCAATAAACGACTAGCATTCCACTTCAAGGCTGTCTATGGAATAGAAAAAAATTTCTACCTTGATTCGATCGATAAGAACATCACCTACTTGACCCAAATCACGAAGCAGAGTGAGGAAAAGCATCTAGCAATGCTAAAGCGGGGTGGTATCGTGGAAAAATCAGAAAGGTTGCTTGCACAAAAAAAGGCGTAACTAAACGAATCAACGAAGATTGTTGACGTTATGCGTAATTCGATGCTGTTCTAGTTACTCCCCTGAGTTCATCTACCCGATTTATCTCTACAGAGATATGTACCAGTTCTTCATGAATACTTAGCTGATCCCTGTAATATTCCGGCGTAACATCGTCGACCGTCGCAAGGCTTAGAATACAGGCATATTTGCCCTTGCCAACTCGCCAAACATGTAGATCACAGATCTGCGCCTTGACCGGCGATTCTGCAATCACTTCACGTATCTCGGCCACTACGGGAGCATTCATCTCCGCATCCAACAGAACGCGACTGGTATCACGCAACAAACCATACGCCCACACTGAGACAAGCGTCGCACCTATCAGGCCCATTACCGGATCCAGCCAAACCGCCCCCCACAATTTTCCGCCGAATAAGGCAAAAATGGCCAGTACCGATGTAGCTGCATCTGCTAGCACGTGCAAGTAGGCAGAACGCAGGTTTAGGTCGTGATGACCGTGATGATGATCATGGCCATGGTGATGTCCATGATCGTGATGATGACCGTCCTTCAGGAGCCAGGCTGAAACAAGATTGACCAGCAGTCCGACGATCGCTATTACGATAGCATGGTCATATTGGATGACGCTTGGGGAAATCAATCTTTCAATTGACTGATAGACCATCAACCCGGCCACCATTACCAGAAAAACCGCGCTGGTATAACCACCGAGAACTTCTATCTTCCATGTTCCAAAAGAGAATCGGGGGTCATGCGCGTATTTCCTGGCACTTACATAGGCAAGAACGGACAACCCCATCGCAAATGTGTGTGAACTCATGTGCCAACCATCAGCCAGCAAAGCCATGGAGTTGTAATACCAACCACCGGCGATCTCAATCACCATCATCAGCGCAGTAAGTGTAGCAACCCTTAGTGTATTCTTCTCGGCAAGCGGGTTCCCATCGTCGAATCGATGGGTATGGATCAGGTTCTCAGCGGTAATTATTTTAGTCATCAAGAAATCCTTGAAATATCTGTTCCAGATTCACCGAATCGGCAACTCGCGGTCGAGTGTTTGCTTAACAGTATAAACTTGGCCTTCTGCTTCAATATAGTAAATTGTCGTTCACGACTCAGAAACAAAAAGGCCAACCTTTCGGTTGGCCTTATGTTAGATAACTGTTAAAGCATTAAGCACGCTTCTTGAATTCATTTGTGCGTGTATCGATTTCTATCTTGTCGCCAATCTCGATGAATGCTGCGACTGGCAACTCAAAGCCGGTATTAATCTTGGCTGGCTTCATCACTTTGCCAGAAGTATCTCCACGAACGGCAGGCTCGGTATATACAACTTCACGAACGATAGTGTTTGGCAACTCCACAGAGATCGCTTTCTCGTTGTAGAAAACAACTTCGCAAGGCATGCCATCCTCGATGTAGTTGATTGAATCGCCCATGCTTTCGGATTCGATCTCGTATTGGTTGTAATCGCCATCCATGAACACGTACATCGGATCCGCGAAGTATGAATAGGTGCATTCCTTGCGGTCTAGTATGATCTGGTCGAATTTATCATCCGCGCTATATACATTTTCCTTTGCCGACTCGGTAAGCAAATTTTTCATCTTCATCTTGACCACCGAACCGTTACGGCCTGATCGGCTATATTCCGCTTTTAGTATGACCATCGGATCGTTGCCGACCATGATGACGTTACCCGCGCGAAGTTCTTGTGCTGTTTTCATGATTACTGCCCTTCAATTTTGAAGGCGCGCATTCTACCGATTTCCCGCGAAAAATCCAGCAGATTCAACGCCAAGTTGTTTTCGGCCAAATGCCTTGCCCATTGTCGCGTGTGGCGCTCAATCTCACCACGCGCTGATATAAATGCAGGCCACGCAAGCCCTGCCCCTTTCTCAATGCTCCATGCGTTAAACAAACTGTTGACTGCCTGACTTCCGAATTCGCCGAGCTGCTTGCCATATAAGGTGAGGAAAGCATCTAACTTTTTCAAGTGCACTTCATCGTGCTGCGGATAAATCTGCCAGATAAATGGTTTTCCTGCCCACTGCGCTCGAACAAAGGAATCCTCGCCACGGACGAAATTGACATCGCAAGCCCACAGAAGTTCATCGTAACGATCCTGCTCAATAAAAGGCAAAACGCGCACATCGAGGCTTCCACAAGAATAAGCGCTTCCAACGATTGGCGAATCATCCCCAAAATATTGGCCGACCTCCTTCAGGATACGTCCTTCCGGCACCAAGCAAAGTATCGACTGTTCACCGGATTGCCAAACGTCGAACAATCCTCCTAGTGCTGCATTCTCATAGGCAAATAGAGAGATTTTCAATTTCTCTGATTTTGGAACTTCCATGTTAATAGACTGCCAGAACGCCCGTTTCTGCTCGGTATCTCGCTGAAAAGCATCACGGCGTGTCAACAAATCCCGCTCAAGCAACAAGCCACCTGTCTTGCTGGAAAATCCCGGAAAAAAGAAATACTTCGTCAATGGCAAGAAAGGGTGTGGGGATGGCAGTTTATGGTGACTTTCGACCCAATTTTCTGCGCTTAGATATTCAAGGTTGATCCACGCAGGCTTTCGACCGATCAACGGTGGAGCTACATTGCTTCCTGTAATCACTTCTCCTTCATTGTACCGATTCACATTACCCGTTACGCCTAGTTCCTTTCGACTCGCCTCAATCTTCTCATTCAGGTCGATTTGCTCAGCGATTCTTGCCATCGCAGTTACATAGGTATGCGGCAATTTGCACGAAAACGCTTCAATCACCACATCGGCAGGGAGTACGTCAGGAAACGGCTCACTCCATAGGTAAACCATCACACCCTGACACTTTTGTATCGTTGCTGAACTATCTGCTTCATGACACAGCTTTGCAAAACTGGAAAGGTCATCCACCCAAAGTCTTACGTCTAGACCATGCTCCATCATCAATTGCCGCGCAAGTCGCCAGCACACGCCAATATCACCAAAGTTATCGATGACATTGCAGAAGATATCGCATGATTTATTCAGCATGCAAAGCCTCAACGGGGTCAAGGCGTGCTGCACGCATCGCTGGTGTAACCCCTGCAACTAGTCCAATGCTGATCGCGCTCAACTCAGCAAGCAAAGCAAACAACCAAGGGGTATGCACCGGGAGTGATGGCGCAAACAAATGAAGGACCTGTGCTATACCCACCCCCATTGCCAATCCAGCAAATCCACCCAAAGAAGACAGCAGCATCGCTTCACCAAGGAACAAAGTCAGAATCTGGCGCTGTTGCGCCCCAAGCGCACGCAGCAAACCGATCTCTGACGTACGCTCAGTTACTGCCATGGTCATGATGGTCAGGATACCCACAGCACCGACCAGCAGCGAGATACCACCCAGAGCCCCAACAGCGAAAGTAATGACATCAAGCACGGAGCTCAATACTTCGAGGGCTTGTTCTTGAGAAATAATGGTGAAATCCTCACTCCCATGCTTTTCCTTGAGTCGATCAGTGATCATTCGTATGACCACTTTCTCATCAGCACTCGCACGATAGCTGACATTGATCTCCATCAATCCTGGGCGGTTGAAGAGTTCCATCGCACGTGCTGCAGGAATGAACACAGCATCGTCCATATCCATTCCAAGTATTTGTCCCTTCGGCTCCATCACGCCGATCACACGATAACGTTGCCCCCCGATGCGCAGATAGCTGCCAAGCGGATTCTGCCCGGAAAAGAGTTCCTGTTGTACTTTTGCGCCTAGCACGACAAGCGCACGTGCCTGCTCATTGTCTTCATCCGGCCAGAAACTGCCGCTCTGCACCTTCATAGTAAACGCTTCGGAAAATGCGTGTCCTTCACCAAACACAGTGGATCGTCTAGTCTTGCCGTTGGCACGAATATCAGCATTGCCCATCAGGCCGGGATTGACATTTTCAACATAGGGTAGGTGGCGCAGCACATCTGCATCGTCCAGCGTCAGGGGTCTGACCGAACCTAATATTCCGATATTGCTCCCCTGCGTCTGAGTTTTTCCTGGCTGGATGGTAATTATGTTCGTGCCAAATTCTGAAAATTCGGCTAGAACAAACTGGCGCAAACCTTCGCCAATTGAAGTAAGCAGGATCACAGCCATGATACCGATTGCGATGCCTAACGCAGTAAGGAAACTGCGCATGCGATAAGACAGGAAGCTGGAAGTCGTCAGCTTGATAAGATCAGGCAACAACACTCCTGTTATCTCCCCGCCAATGCCGCTACAGGATCAAGACGAGCCGCGCGACGTGCAGGCCACACACTGAACAGGATGCCAGTTCCCAAAGCAGTGGCACAGGCCGCAATCACTGCCCACCACGGCGGACTGACCGGCAGAGTCGGATAGATCTGTCCGATGATGGTACTTCCCGTATAGCCCAGTAGCAAGCCAGCCAAGCTACCTATGCCTGAGAGCAAAGCTGCCTCAGCGAAGAATAGGTTGCGTATCTGTACGCCCGGCGCACCCAGCGCCTTGAGAAGGCCAATCTCCTTGACTCTCTGTGCCACAGCAATCAGCATCACATTCATAATCAGCACGCCTGCTACAGCGAGACTGATAGCGGCAATACCCCCCACTGCCATGGTCAGTGCGGTGAGAATTCGGTCGAACGTTGCAAGTACAGCATCCTGCGTAATCACTGTGACATCCTTCTCCCCGCCATGTCGCTGGAACATGAATTGCTCTGCATCATGCCTGGCCTGTTCTATGGAATCTCGATTTTTTGCCTCGACCAAGATGCGAAACAGGCCGGAGGTGTTGAACAATTGATGCGCAGATGCTACCGGCACGATCACCAGTTCGTCAGTCCTCATCCCCATAGATTCACCTTGCCCCTCAAGCACACCTATCACCCTGAATCGCCGGTCGCCAAGGCGTACCCATTGCCCCACCGCCCGTTCGTTACCAAACAACTCTCTCGCGATCTGGTTTCCAAGCACACACACCGATGTACTTTCGTAGATATCTCCAGCAGGAAGGAATTTTCCGATGCCAATGCTCATATGCCGTACTTCCAGCAAATCCGAAGTTGAACCAAGGACCACCACTTCACGGTTCAGTGCATCTTTCGAAATCGTGGCCGAACCCACGGTCAGGGGCGCGATACGTTTTACTGCGCGGCTTCGCAGGATAGTTTGAGCATCATCTAGCGTGATCTCTCGAGGTATCTGCCCGAGCAACATACCTGGACCGATACCAGCAGTTTCTGTTCGTCCAGGAAGAACGATCACCAAGTTTGTCCCAAGCGAAGCGAACTGGTTAATGACATAAAGCCTTGCCCCATCTCCAAGCGCAGTGAGCACCACTACTGCGGCAACGCCAATGGACATGGCCAGCATCATCAATAGCGTGCGTGCCGGACTGCCGCGCAAGCTGCCAGATGCGAATTGAGCTACATCAATCAGTCTCATGCAGCTACTCCCTTGGCGGACTCGCTGATGATCTGGCCATCCACCATATGCAACTGCCGATGGGCGCGCCCACCGATGGCAGGGTCATGGGTAACCACAATCAACGCAACTTGTTGAGCGACCAATTCCTCGAGCAGATTCATCACTTCCTTGCCAGTAGCCTGATCTAGATTTCCGGTCGGCTCGTCCGCAAGCAAAACTGCGGGATGCATGCAGGTAGCACGTGCGATCGCAACACGCTGACGTTGTCCGCCAGATAGTTGGTCGGGCCTGTGATCGGCACGATCACTTAGACCATAATTCTTCAGCAATTCCTCAACACGCGACTTGCGTTCCTCTACCGCGATACCGGCCAAAATCAGCGGCAACTCGATATTCATTGATGCAGTCAGACGCGGAACCAGATGGAAGGCCTGGAACACGAAGCCAATCATTTCACTTCGCACCTTTGCTTGTTGCTGGTCATTCAGATCGGTGACGTTGCCCCCCCCTAAAAGATAGGTACCTGAACTCGGTCGATCCAATAGGCCAATCATGTTTAAGAGTGTGGACTTGCCTGAGCCGGAAGGTCCCATGATGGAGACATAATCGCCTTTGGCAATGCTCAAGTCTATGTCACGTAGCGCAGCAACCTGCTGATCGCCGACATCAAAGATACGACTGACCTTGGCCAATTCGATCATGGTAGGAAATTTTTCATTTGCCGCTATTATTGACTTCCGGTTGCACGTGCACACCGGCCTTAACTCCTTCCCGGTCAAGAGAAAGCACGATGCGGTCACCTTCCTTCAGGCCCGAAGTCACCTCGGTTTGCTCCCAGTTGGCCAACCCTGTCGTCACCGTGCGCTCTTCGAGTAATCCATTGTCTTGAAAAAGAAGCACACGATTGCCTTCCAGCAAGGTTTGGGTCGGGATACGCAGCACGTTCGCTCGCGATTCATGCACGATCTCGACATCCGCACTGTAACCGACCAATAGAATCTCATCGTTTGGTGGCCCGACAAACTCCACTTCAACTTCAACTGTACGCGCCTGTTTCTCAAGCTCCAGCACATATGGTGAGATCCGCTTGACCTTTCCGTTAAATGATTTTCCCTTTATGGCATCCAGTGTAATACGACCCACTTGCCCCACCCTAATATTCGCTGCATCCACTTCGTCAATGGGTGCACTGACGAACATGCAACTATCATCAATCAAGTCTATCGCGGGCAAAGTAGGAATCCCGGGGGGTGAAGGTGTTGCGTACTCACCCAATTCGCCGCTGATGTCAGCCACAATGCCGCCGAAAGGCGCACGCAGCACCATACGCTCCAGGCTTGCACGGGCAACTGCGATACGCGACCTACTTTGTTCAATTTGACTCAGTGCAGCATCACATCCAGCACGGCTCACCTTGGAAGCCGAAATTTTCTGCTCCAAACCTTCGGATGAGATGAATCCGCTTTCCCTCAACTTGCGTGCACGCTCGGCTTCATTTTCAGCCAGGTCAGCCTGCAAACAAGCCTGCTTAGCCAGTGTCTGCGCAGTGCCAAGCTGTTCTTGCGCAAGACGTTCCTGTGCGCGAAGGTCGTCGTTCCACAATTCCAGCAACACTTGGCCATGCTTGACCCGCTGGCCCTTTTTCACCAGCAGGTGTTCAATCTGCCCACCTACAGCAGCCGCCAACTTAGCCCGCCGGCATGCCTTGACTGTTCCTGCACGGGTATTACTCACTGTAGCCTCTACCAGTCCGCGCTCGACACTGTATAGTTGAACCACTAGTGGGTCAGGACGCATAAAGTACCAGACTGAAAGTACCAATAATGCTAGACCAGCCAGCCACATAAAGTAGCGCATAAATTTCTTTGGCTTACCGTGCTGTACTACAGACATGCTGTCTCCCTACCATGTTGCATGGGTTGAAATACTAACTAGCCATAAGACCAATTTGAACGAAAATACGCTCGGCATCAGGTTGGATTTCTAAATAATGAAGTGATCTCATGCAGATGTCGCAACCATTTTTTGGCTTCATGTACGGTTTCAGACAATCACCAGCGTAATTATATTCTTGCAGGTCAAAAAATTGAGTGGTGCTGGAGAGAGGAATCGAACCTCCGACCTACGCGTTACGAGTGCGTTGCTCTACCAACTGAGCTACTCCAGCGCTGAAGCTATTGATTATAGAGGACACGCAGTGATTAGTGCCAGTGGTATTCCTGCCAGCAATGATCGTTAATCAATATTGAACGGGCTTCATATATATTCCAAAAGCCGATTGTCAAGCAGAGATGGCTGTGAATATTGGTATGATTTTCAGTCCGTTTCCGGGATTAATACGTATCTAGTTCTTCAAGTTTCAACCAGCACCCCTTTTAGCGCATAGAATTTGAATCTTCACCTGAATGTTTCAATCAAGGAACTTTTGAACTTAACCACTATCTTAGCATGGTAATAATTCTGCAACATTTCAGTGCTTAAATGAATTACAAGAAAGCATAAAGCATTGCAGCTGTTAACAGCTTGGTACTGGTAGTTTTATCAAAGAAACTTAATTGGGGGCCACATGACAAGTAAAGAGCAGTTTCTAATCAGAAAACCATTACATATTAAATTCGCCTTGTACTTTACAAACCCTCAAAGTTCAGAACCTGCTCCTTGGATAGGGCAGGATATTGATTCTGTTGCACAAATATTTCGTGACTTTACCAAATCTGGGTTGCTAGAACTCTCAGATGAGGACGGTCTATGGAAGGCTACTGACGCGATGTACCGGTATGTCGAGGACTTGTACCGTGTCTCATTGCCAGATAATCAGACGGAGAAGGCACAGGAAAGTATTTCACAGAAAGCTTCCTTGTTTGAAAAAGGCAAGAAGTCTCTCGGGGAAAATACCATGAAATTCAAGGCTCTGAACTCCATAATAACAGCCGCGATCGCTGAACACATGGCGTCCACCCCGAAGGCAAGGACTTGACGCTACAGGATATCGTGCATTTTAACCTTCAATGAACTATTAACTGCGTAGCGACGAAGCGAAAGCACTTTGAAATCTAATTTGGCATGCTTTTCTGCAAACTGCTTTGACCAAGCTCATATCAGTTCTACTTTCGCCGATATTTTCAAACGCTAGGTCCATCGGTACTCATCAATTGGCAAGGACTGTGGCTTGCCTGCAATCTCATTGGTCAACAATTCCGCGCTAGCAAAAGACATGGTTACGCCGTAACGGAAATGTCCGCTGTTGACATAGAGGTTGTTCAGGCTTGGGTGTTGCCCAATTACCGGGATGTTGTCTGGCGAACCTGGACGAAATCCGGCCCAATGTTTTACAGGGACTATTCCATTCCAATCCGGAAAAATTTCCCGTACCCGCAGTAACAAGTTATCACGCGCCTCGACAGTAACAGACTTGTCAAAACCAACATCTTCAAGGGTGCTGCCAACCAGAACATGGCCATCACGGCGAGGAATGAGATACAGATTCTCTTTTAGGAGGATTTTCTGGAACGGCGGTTTGTCGAATTTGAACAAGAGTATTTGGCCTCTTATTGGACGGATGTCCATGCCAAGTGCATGCTCACCGAGCAAAACCTTGCTCCATGCTCCCGCCGTCACGATATACGCATCAGCACCCAACCTTCCCTGCGTGCTTTGCAAGCCGGTAATACGGTCTCCTTCCAGTTCGAACTTTTGCGCCTCATGATGTTCCAGTATCACACCACCCAGCATGCGCACATGTTCATTCAAGGCTTTTAACAAGCGCGGGTTTCGGATTTGCGCTATTTCAGGCAACAGCAAACCTTTGTCACTGTATTGTCGGCCCTTCTGATGAGGTAAGTGATCCGCAAGCGCCTCTAGACGCAAACCAAATCGATGTTTCGCACACCATTGTTCTGCAAGCTCTTGCTGAAAGGGAGGCACAAGCAACATACCACAGCGCTGATATTCTGGGTCAATCCCTGTTGCTGCTTGCAGCCTGGCTGCTGCGTCACTGAACATACCCATGCTTCGAAGCGCCAACCGGGTGACCGGGTCCGGATAATCCCATGGACACAAAGGCGAGAGGATTCCGCCACCTGCCCAAGATGCTTCTTGTCCGACAGCATGGCGTTCAATCAATGTAACGCGATAACCTGATAGCAGAAGGGATTGAGCACAGGTCAGGCCGATCACGCCGCCACCTATGATGAGGAAATCGGCTTTCACGTATCAGCAAATCGTCCGTAAATGATTCAGCGCTTTTCCATGATCGGCGCCAGCGACTTGGGCAAGGGAAATACAACATTCTCAACTATGCCTTGCAACTCGACAACTTTTCCCCCTCCCATCTGCTCTAGTCGGGCAATAACACCACGTACCAGAACTTCGGGCGCGGAAGCTCCTGCAGTGATGCCGACTTTGCCCTTGCCAGAGAACCATTCCGGCCGTAATTCCTCGGCATCATTAACCAGATACGCGGGCACGCCGACATTCGCTGCGACTTCGCGCAAACGGTTTGAATTCGAACTGTTCAGAGAACCCACCACGATTACAACATCGCACTGCTTGACCAACAGTTTCACCGCATCCTGACGGTTTTGCGTCGCATAACAGATATCGTCTTTCTTCGGACCGGTAATGAAAGGAAAACGTGTCTTAAGGGCGGCGATTATCATACTGGCATCATCAACAGAAAGCGTTGTCTGCGTCACGTAAGCCAGATTTTGCTCGTCGCTTACCCGAAGAAGTCCAACATCTTCAGGTGTTTCAACCAGATGCATTCCTCCGCTGCTCTGGCCCATGGTCCCTTCGACTTCCGGATGACCCGCATGGCCGATCATGACGATTTCTTTTCCTTGCTCGCGCATCCGCGATACTTCGATATGTACCTTGGTCACCAGCGGGCAAGTTGCATCGAACACTATCAAGCCGCGAGCCTCAGCCTCCTGGCGCACCGCCTGAGATACACCATGTGCACTAAAGATCAGGATACTCCCGCTCGGTACATCAGCCAGATCTTCAATGAAGATTGCACCTTTGTTGCGCAGGCCGTCAACGACAAATTTATTATGTACCACTTCGTGACGCACATAAATCGGTGCGCCATGCAGTTCAAGTGCGCGCTCCACGATCTCGATGGCGCGATCGACTCCGGCACAAAATCCGCGTGGGTTAGCCAGCAGAAGTTCCATGTCGTTTTCCCCGTAAACTGTCAAATATTAAAATAAAAGCCCCGCAGGTAATGGCGGAATCGGCAATGTTGAAAGCAGGAAAGTAATGATCATCCCAGTGAAACTGCAAGAAGTCGACCACATAACCATAGGATATACGATCAATTAGGTTTCCCAGGGCGCCGCCAAGAATCATGCTCAATGCCAACGCGAAAAGCGTTTGCATTGCATGCCTTCGCAACAACCAGACTATCCAGGCAGAAGCGACTATTGCGATTATGCTGAACAACCAACGCTGCATTCCGCCGGCATCGCTCAGAAAACTGAATGCGGCACCAGTATTATGCACCAGTACCAGATTGAATACGCCAATGACAACCAGTGTCTCTCCATAACCGAAATGACTGATGATCCATGCCTTGCTCAACTGATCGAGGACAATCACCAATGCACTTAAGCCCAGCCAGCGGCTAAGCATATCGCCGTGCCTCCCCATTGCCATATAAATTACTCACACAGCGGCCGCACAAAGTGGGATGCAGGATATCGGCACCTACATCGTCTCGATAATGCCAGCAGCGTTCACACTTGTCATGGAGGCTTGCAGAGACATCGATATGCTGCTCAGCTTCAGTCGCAACCCGATGAACTGATGCACGTGAAGTGATCAAAACCAGTCGCAAATCATCACCGAGCCGAGCGAGCACGTCGTAATCTGAACCCGCAACATTGACATCCACCTCTGCAGCAAGTGCAGAGCCGATCAAACCGGCGCTGCGCGCCTCTTCCAATTGCTTGTTAACCTTCGCCCGCCAAGCAGTTATCTTCAGCCATGCGTCTATCGAACTTTCATCGAGTTCAGGATCAGGCAAGCTATACCATTCGCCCATGAAAACGCTTTGGTCATCATGGCCATTCAATACTTCCCATGCTTCTTCAGCAGTGAAACTCAAGATTGGGGCCATCAGGCGTATCAGGCTGTGTGCAATATGAAACAGCGCATTCTGAGCGGAACGGCGTGCCACTGAATCGGCTCCAGCGGTATACAAACGATCCTTCAAGATATCCAGATAGAAGCCACCCAGGTCTTCGGAACAAAAATTCTGCAATTTCTGCACCACCAGGTGAAACTCATAATCCGAGTAATGGTTTTTCATCTCGAGCTGCAACTTGTGCAGCCTCGTAAGTACATAACGATCGATCTCCAGCCATTCAGCGACAGGCAAAGCGTGGTACTGAACATCAAAATCGGCGATATTGGCCAGAAGGAAGCGTAAGGTATTGCGGATACGCCGGTAGCTTTCTACGACGCGCTTTAGGATTTCATCCGATATGGTCAGCTCACCGGAGTAATCGGTCGACGCGGTCCATAGGCGAAGAATATCTGCACCCAGCGTGTCGAAGATCTTCTGCGGCGCAATCACGTTACCTTTGGATTTGGACATCTTGTATCCACTGCCATCAACCACAAAGCCATGTGTCAGCAAAGCATTGTATGGTGCACGGCCATTGATTGCACAACCGGTAAGCAGCGAGGACTGGAACCAGCCACGATGCTGGTCGGAGCCTTCCAGATACAAGTCAGCTGGGGAACGCAACTCCTCCCGGCGCTGTAATACGGACGCATGCGTGGCTCCAGAGTCGAACCACACATCAAGGGTATCGCTAAGTTTCTTGTAATTCCTTGCCTCAGCACCCAGCAAGTCCACTGAGTTCAGGCTGAACCACGCTTCGATACCATCACGTTCAACCAGCAAAGCTACCTGCTCCAGCAGTTCTGTGGTACGCGGATGTAGTTGGCCAGTTTCCCGGTGAACGAACAGCGGCATCGGTACTCCCCAGTTTCTCTGACGGGACACGCACCAGTCGGGACGATTTTTTATCATT
This sequence comes from Gallionella sp., assembly GCA_024641025.1. Classification (GTDB taxonomy): domain Bacteria; phylum Pseudomonadota; class Gammaproteobacteria; order Burkholderiales; family Gallionellaceae; genus Gallionella. The sequence goes on along the minus strand of JAHEDW010000002.1, from coordinate 1,710 downwards.
GCTTCGAGACGAGCCCGTCCCCAAGACGGGAAGAATCTGGTTTGCTCGACCGCCTTGTTAGCCATATCACGCAGGGTGCCGGCTTCCGGCATTTCAGGCTTCGCAGCGTGTGCGCGCTTTTCACGGATCAATTGCTCGATATCCCGTTTTTCGGAAGTGCCAACATTATCCATACCGATGAACCACTGGGGGGTTGAACGAAATATGATCGGAGACTTGTGGCGCCAGCAATGCGGATAGCTATGCTTCACCTTTTCAAGGTGCAGCAACTGCCCTCGGGTTTGCAGGGCGGCTATCACCACATCGTTTGCTTTCCAAACGAACAAACCGGCGACCAGTGGCACAGTCGCAGCAAACTTGCCATCTGCGCCGACCGGATTGTCAGTCGGCAGGTTGTATTTCAGCCCGACAAAATAATCATCCAGACCATGTGCAGGCGCTGTATGCACCAAGCCGGTACCCGCTTCAAGCGTAACATGGTCACCACAGATTATCTGTACGCCACGGTCATTGAACGGGTGTTGCAGCAGCAAACCTTCCAGTGCCGAACCTTTACACGAAGCGGCAATTCCGTCACCTCGGTCATTGCTGCCTGACAACTGATAACGGGCAAGACATGTCACCACAAGATCATAGGCAAGAATCAAATAACCCTTCGGAGTCTTGATCAAGTCATATTCAAGATCAGGGTGCACGCATACTGCCTGATTCGCCGGCAAGGTCCACGGCGTAGTGGTCCAGATTACTGCATGCACACTGGCATCAGCCGGCAGCGACACGCCAAAAGCCTTCCCCAATGCATGGTTGTCCTTGACTTCGAAGGCAACGTCAATTGCGGTAGAAACCTTGTCCTCGTATTCGACTTCTGCTTCGGCGAGGGCCGACTGGCAATCCAGACACCAGTTAACCGGCTTGTAACCCTGATACAGATAACCGTGTTGATAGATACCGCCAAGGGCGCGCATGATATCGGCCTCGGTCTTGAAATCCATCGTCAGATAGGGATGATCCCAATTACCCAGCACACCGAGGCGAATAAAATCCTTTTTTTGCCTTTCGATCTGTTCCTTTGCATATGCACGGCATAGTTCGCGGAATTGCGCAGGTGGGATAGACTTTCCGTGTTTCTTCTCGACCTGCAACTCAATCGGCAAGCCGTGGCAATCCCAACCAGGTACGTAGGGTGCGTCGAAACCAGCCAGCGTTTTGCTCTTGATGATGATGTCCTTGAGTATCTTGTTTACTGCATGCCCGATATGGATGTCCCCGTTTGCATAAGGTGGGCCATCGTGCAAAATGAACTTCGGCTTCCCCTGTTTGGCCAAGCGGATCTGTTCATAGCGTTTCTGTGCCTGCCAGCGCGCCACCATCTGTGGCTCACGGCGAGCAAGATCTCCACGCATCGGGAAAAGGGTATCTGGTAGATTTAAGGTACTCTTGTAATCAGTCATGTTGTTCAAACCATTTTTTTGCGTTTTCAACATCAATAGCGATGTGACGTGTAAGTGTTTCCACATCAGGATATTTTTCTTCGTCGCGCAGCTTATGTAAAAATTCCACGCGTATATGCTTGTTGTATATCTGTTGAGAAAATTCGAACAAGTGAACTTCCAGAACAGGTTTGGCATCCCGCTTCAACGTCGGGCGCACACCCAAGCTGGAAACCCCCTGCAGCACTCCCATGCCTTCGGCGTGCGCCCGACGTTGAAG
>JAHEDW010000119.1 GCA_024641025.1 Gallionella sp. | reverse complement strand
TGTCCGGTAACGTCGAAGTACCGGTTGAGGTTGCTATTCCGTCCGGTAAAGGACCTTTCCCGCCAGTGCTTTATATTCATGCCAAGCGCGGTTATGACGAGGTGGACACTCGTCACATCACTACCTTAGCAGAGCAGGGATTTCTTGTGCTGGCACCTGACTGGCAGACCGGTCGTTTCATCGAACGCTGGCCGACTACTCACGATCCCGCTACTGAAAGCGATGTTGAGGCTGCGATGGACAAGCTGATGCATTATCCAAATGCTTGTAACATCCCGGTAGGGATCGTCGGCTACTCCCGAGGAGGTTATTACTCGATCCGCCTCGCCGCAAAGCGCGGCAAGGACATCGCAGCCATAGCCAATTACGCAGGCCATATGCAGAACCCCAATGCTCCTGAACCGGAACAACTGTTCAGCATTGCTCCTGAAATCGCACAGGTCAACACTCCCATGCTGTTCCTGATTGGCGAGCAGGATTACGAGTTGCGGCGGATGAACGGGGGACGCGCATTTTATAGTCTATATGAACGTGGCATTCCGGTGGAAATGCAATACTATCCACTTGCTCGTCGTGCTTTTGATTTTCGTAACGACCAGACACCGGAGGAAAAGATCGCTACAAGGCATGCTCGAGAGCGTGTGAAGAACTGGTTGAGAAAGTACATGAGAGTAGACAAAGAAGGACGATGCATTTAATTTCTACAGTTCAATGCTCCAAATCAAAGAATAAGTAAAATTTCATCAGGAAAATCAGTTAGAACTTCTAGGATGACTCATGTTGCATAGTGCCTGCAGATTAGACCATGAAAAGAGCTAGCACTATATTGATCGTACTGGTTGTCCTGATCATTGCAGCCTTTTTCGTTCTCAACAACCCCCTCGGAAGACTGGTCAAGATTGCAATCGAAGGCATCGGCTCTGACCTGATCAAAGCAGAGGTAAACGTGAACAGTGTCAATATTTTCGCGAGCGATGGTCGTGGAAAATTGAACGGACTCAAACTGGGCAATCCAAAAGGTTTTAATGCTGACCACGCAGTCAAGGCTGATAGCATCGAATTGGTGATCGAACCGCTCAGCCTTACAAAGGAGGTGGTCGTTTTGCACAAGGTGTTTATCGATTCTCCTCATATTATTTATGAGCAGGGCGAAAACGGGAATAATTTCGATGTCATTCAGCGCAATATTGAAAGTAATCTCGGCATAAAAAATGAAGGGAAGGGAAATACCAAAAGATTAATCATTGACTCCTTCATCATTCACAATGCCAGGGTCAATTACAACAACACGATCGATTTATCTATTCCCGACATTGAGTTACGAAATATCGGCAAGAAAACCGGGGGTTCTACTCCTGCCCAAGTAACCAGAGCCATTATCATAGAACTGAATTCCAGAATCGTATTGGCGATTGCTAAATCCGCTGCTATTGGTAGCGTGGGAGGAGTTGCGATTGGCGCGGGTGTCGCCGTAAAGAACTTACTTGGCAAATAATATTCAACGCCTATATTTGTAATCAGTTTGCTGCACTTTCTTAAGCATCCGAAGCTAATTGCAGACTTGGTTTAATTATTTGTTGCTGTCTGATAAGCCATGATAAGACTCGAAAAATCCTTGAATGCTTGGGGAAGGCCTGATTTCATAGAAACCCTCAGGCATGAAATCATCTACATGAATGCAGAGTTGCTGCCCTTGCAGCAGGGATTATCAATCGGAAATTACGTTATTTCAGGCGCGCTAGAAGTTATGATGATCGACGCTTTCGAATCAGAAAGTGGACTTTTTATTAAAGTGGGTATTTTCTTTAAAAGTGTGATTAGTGGCTGCAGTTGTGCTGACGATCCAACGCCTGCCAATGAATACGAGGAATACTGCATGGTGGAGGTGAGCATCGACAAATTTTCAGCGGCAGCAACGATTTCACTTGCAATTGACTAGAAGATTTTCAGTGTGATTTTTCAACGGAACTATCCTGCTTCTCGTCAATTGTCTTATAGTAGAAATATACTTTAGCAAGTATCTAAATATTTGGTATAAGTTGGATATGTACGAACTTATTGTTTGCCTGAATGAAAATTTTGAGCACTGCTCCTTTTAACTCCATTACTTCTGGCAATTCAATCTTGAACTTGCATCGATCCTTCCGAGAGAAATTATGGAAATTTATCCCAATGCTCTTCGCAATAAGTATATTCGGAAGGGGAAAACTGTAGTTATCTCAGGAGGAACCAAAATGAAGAAATTCGTTCTCTTTGTGTCAGGCGTCCTGGCACTGATTGTTTTTGCTTCCGAATCATCTGCTGTTCCCGCGTTTGCCCGTCAAACAGGTATGGCTTGCAGCGCATGCCACTACCAACATTTCCCAGTGCTGAATGCGTTTGGTCGCAGTTTCAAAACTGGTGGTTACACGACGATAGGATCGGAAGGAAAAGTTGAGGTCGATGGTCTCTCCATCCCAAATACGCTGAACCTAGCGGTTGTCTTGAACATGCAGTATCAAAAGTCAAACGGTGATACATCAAGCACCACCCCTACGTCAAAAAATATCAATAACGGTGCAATCGACATGACTCAAGCCAGCCTTTTTTTAGGTGGACGCATTAATGAAAATATCGGATTTGTCGGTGAAATGGGCATGTATCCAGGACCTGCAGCTCTTGCCTCGATCAAGATACCCTTCATGAATGAGGTAGGCACATCGAAAGTCGGGATGGTACCGTTTACTACGGACGGACTAGGAGTCGCGCACAGCTTTGAAGAATTGAACACTGGCGCGGTCGCTGTGCACTTATTCAACCAGCAAGACATGATGGCAATCTCTGCTCAACAGTATATTGGCACTTCTTCGGCCGCATCCGGCGCAGCTTTGGTAATTGGCAATGAGATGGGTTTCATCAATTTTGCAAAATGGAGTCCGAACGAGATGACAAGTGGTTATGGATCACCGACTTCCAGTTATCTGCGTTTCGCATTCACTTCCGATAGCCTAATCCCGGGGTTTGATTTCGCTGTCGGCGCACAGTTTTGGGGAGGTACCAGTGCGAGTGCTGCTGCCGCTGCAGGATATACAATCACTACCCAGGCAGCCTGTACTGGTATATGGTCACCAATAGGCACGGGAGGTTTAGGAGAGTGCGCTAATGCTGGCTTAACCCCGGATGGTGTGGTTGAAACAGAAGCCTCTGCGATTGACGCTCAGATGATGGGAAATGTCGGC
>JAHEDW010000020.1 GCA_024641025.1 Gallionella sp. | reverse complement strand
CCTACAGAAGATGAATGAAGATACGGCATACATGGGTATGCTGGTGGTGCGGCCTGGCCTGCAGGGAAAGGGGATAGGGAAGAAGTTTATCCTCGAAGTAGAGCGGGTTGCCTGTGCGGAATGGCAGTCGGTCAACATGCAGATCTGGGTCATTACGCTGCGTCAGGAGTTAATCGCGTACTACGAGCGGCTCGGATACCGGCGCACTGGCCAGACAAGGCCATTCCCGACAGATCCACGATACGGAATCCCCAAGGTGGCCTGCCTCACGTTCGAAATTCTGGAGAAGATAGTGCCCTGAGCTTATGGTTGAGGCACTCACCTGACGTTGCCGAAGCATTCGGAACTTGAAATGAACTGGAGGAGCCCGAGGCTCCTCCAGGTCGGCGTGGATTGACTACTTCAACGTGACGTCGATGTAGACCTCGGTTGGGGATATCTGCATCCCGTTAGAGATCGATGTAATCGAAGTGTGGTTGGACGGGTTGCCGGTTCCGTGCTGCGAAGTCGTATCAAGCAAGAAGGTGATCCTGTACTTGCCGGCGTTGGAACCTGTTGCTGAAGGATCCCAGACGTAGCCGTAGGTGAAATTGCCGGATACAGGGATCTCTCCGGACAGTTTGTTAAGCCCGTCGGGGATTGTCGTATCAAACAGCGCCTGGTCGTCAACTGCAGGTTGAATTTTAGTGTCGGTGGCATCCAGTTTATGAATCGTGAGATGGGCATTGGTTGCCATGACGAAGGCGGTGGTTGGATTGTAGGTTACACCGTCGGTTCCCTGTAATTCATTTATTCCTGAGCCGGACAGGAGTTTCATCGTGTAGGCCGTCATGGGTGTCGTGCTCACGTCCTTTGTCAGGGCCATCTCGATCCTGATCTTGGCACCTGAGCTGAGGCTGGCGGTACCGGTCAGGTTGTCGCCCCACTTCGCGTTTACATCTTGCTGCACACCGTTTGCAGCGGCCCATTCTCCCTGCCAAGTGTTGATGGACTTCTGCTCATAATACGAAGGGTCAATCTTGGAAGTAACAGTCAGGTACGGCAGAGTAGTCTGGGGGGTTGGCAGCGCCAGCATTGCTGTAACTTCGGCGGCCAGCGGGCGCAACCCGGTGTTGTAGTCGATTACCGTCACGTCTGCTGTCCCGTTTGCCCAGCTTTTTGCCGGATCAAGGGCCAGATTGGTGATACCGATATCGTCTGCAAAGATCAGGGCTGCTGAAAAGTTGTTGCCATAGGTTGCGGGGGTGGGAGGTCCGGTAACGTTGTCGCTTGCCACAGAAGATGGCGTCTCGCCGCCGGCGTTCTTGGCGGTGACCACAAAGTACCAAGTGGTATTGCCTCCTGCCAATCCAATATCGGTATATGAAGTTAACATTCCCGTCACTACAGGTATCGATGTGACAAAGTTGGCCGGGGCGACTATCGTCGCTGCGGTGGTTGCGGTATCGCTGTGGTAGATCTCATAACTGTCCGGCAGGCCGGCAGTGGGTGATGCGGCCGGCGGCGACCATTGCAGGTACACTTGATTTTCGGCACCTGTCGCTGTAAATGCAGTCGGTGCTCCTGGTGCAGCTACTGTAGGAGTCGAACCACCTCCACCTCCACCGCAACTGGCGACTGAAAAAGCTATGACGGCAGACACGACAACTGTCGCTGCCAATGACAGCATACTTTGCCATCCTTTATGGATGGCATCAAGATGATTGAACTCACTCATGATAATTCTCCTTAATCTGGAAATTGGCATCGCAATTTTCTTGTAGCAATTTTCTGCCTAGATAGAAGTGCGGAACATCAGTGCATGTCTACTTTTTGAATAAGACAATCCATGTTTTTGTCATCGGTGTTTGTCCTAGTCCGCAGACTGTTGGAAAAGGGGCACCCGCTACATCGCCAGCGCGACGGTTGCATATGCCCGACAGGTCGAGCCATCGAAAAAATTTGCGGCTCGAAAAGAAATCGACGCACCCCGAAGTGCGCTTTCAAGCGGCTTGCCTAGAATTGGGAAACTCTACGTGGTTTTGTTCGGACATCCGTGCCTGATACATGCACGACGCGACCAGCAGCATCACTTCATGGTTCAAGTGGCCCTCAATAAGTGGGGGAATGTTGACTTCCCTGCAGCCTTCGGAAGTGCGTGCGCCGAGTGGTAGGCGACCGGCGGCGATCTTAGGTTGGTGAAAACTTGGTGGAAGAAAAACTCGGTCGCAATCAGGCTACGGTAACGTCCTTGTCAATATAGACATCCTGAATTGCGTTCAATAACGTTACGCCATCTTTCATCGGCTTTTGGAAGGCCTTGCGTCCAGAGATCAGTCCCATGCCGCCGGCACGCTTGTTGATGACCGCGGTTCGCACTGCTTGTTGCAGGTCGTCCTTCCCGGATGCCCCACCGGAATTGATCATGCCGACGCGTCCCATATAGCAATTCGCGACCTGATAGCGTACCAGGTCGATCGGATGGTCGGTCGTCAGCTCGCTATAGACCTTTGCGTGCGTCTTGCCAAACTTGAGCGCATTATATCCGCCGTTGTTCTCGGCCATCTTTTGCTTGACGATATCGGCATTGATAGTCACTGCCAGGTGATTGGCCTGGCCGGTCAGGTCGGACGAGATGTGGTAGTCCGTCTCGGCTGTCTTGAAAGCCGGATTGCGCAGATAGGCCCAGAGTATCGTTGCCATGCCCAGGTCATGTGCGTGTTCGAATGCCTCGGAGACCTCGAGGATTTGGCGGCGCGCATGTTCCGAGCCATAGAACACCGTCGCACCTACCGCCACGGCACCCATGTCAAATGCTTGGTCTACGCTCGCGAAGAGCGTCTGGTCAAATTCGTTCGGATAGGTGAGCAGTTCATTGTGGTTGATCTTGACGACGAAAGGGATCTTGTGTGCGTAGCGTCGTGCGACCGAACCAAGCACGCCCAGGGTGGATGCGACACCATTGCACCCACCTTCGATGGCAAGCTTGACGATATTGTCAGGGTCGAAATAGATCGGATTCGGCGCAAACGAGGCGCCACCGGAGTGCTCCACACCCTGATCTACGGGAAGGAGCGAAAGGTAACCGGTATTGGCGAGGCGCCCTTGACCATACAGCGCCTGCAAGCTACGCAGCACGCCGGGCTTGCGGTCTTTGATCGAGACCACGCGATCGACAAAATCCGGCCCTGGCAGGTGTAGTGACTCCTTAGGGATGCCTTCGCAGCGGTGGTTCAATAGAAGTTCGGCTTCGTTACCAAGCAATTGCATGATGTTCGTCATGATCTCGCTCCTTGTGCTGAGAAGGTTTTTCATGCTACTCCTCCTGGAATTCAAGTAAACCCCTGCTGTGTATAATTCTTCGCGCCGGGAGCTCGACCTTCCTGTCTTTATCCCTTGACCGGCGCAGGCGTGACACGAAGGCATCGTCGCTTTCGTCGGTACAATGGTAAAGACACTGGACGAGATACGCAGGTCTTTGATACTGAGACTTGTGGCTGTGAGGTTGCGGTTTTTTGTTCCCGATTCTGATCAATACATGAGAGCGTAGTGTGGTGGAAGACATGAGGTCACCTGAAAACCGGACGCCACTTTTATTCGGACTTAGTTTAACGGGACTATTTGCTGTACTGGCCATCTTCTTTTGCCGGCCCATTGAGGACTACGACATATGGTTCTACATGGTGCCCGGAAGGGAGATTGCCGCGACAGGCCGTATCCCGGACACCATGTTCTATCTATTGCCGCTGCTGGGGGAGCCTGCTTCCTATATCGAATGGGGATTCGGACTGCTTTACTACTGGGCCTATACATTGGGCGGCTACCGCGGCATGACAGCGCTCAATGCGTGTCTCGGCGCCCTTACACTCTTGCTGGCCTACAGGGCAGCGATCAATAACCGGCAGACATTTCATCCAGCTGCACTTCTAGGGCTGGCGATCGTCTCGTGGTGGATCACGGCGCGCATGAATTATCGGGCCGAAACAATGCTGCTTCTTTCTATGGCCGTCACTTTGTTTACTCTGGAAAGGTATGCCGATCAGGGAAACTGGCGGTGGCTTATCACCATTCCTATTGTGGGCTTTTTGCTGATTCAGATGCATCCTTCCGTGCTACTTTTGTTGCCGGCACTGGGTGCCTACGCAATTGAATTGAGCTACTCACCACCTTCTGGGTTGACGCGATTAAAGGTCGCCTTCACATTTCTTACAGTCGTCTTGGTAACGCTGGCAATTGCCTGTATCAATCCTTATGGCTGGACACAGGTGATGCTTCCTTTCGTTGCCTTGCTTTCAGGCGATAGCATGAGGGCAGACATCAATGAATATCTGCCAGTGATGGATACCGAATATGCATCCAGTTTTCTTGTCATGTTGACGTTGGGTTTTCTGTCTTTGCTAGTCCAGCACAGACGGATCATTAGTGGCGCCATCTTGCTTTTACTGTATGGATTTCTGACGTTTCTTTATGCGCGCAACATCGGCTTGTTTGCTCTCGTCTTGCTTGGGCCTCTGGTGCATCTTGCCCTCAAATTGTTCCCCGATAGGATTTCCACGCAAGTGCAGAAATTTTGCATGATAGCGGTATTGGTAGTCTGGCTGGGACTGCCGGTCTTGCAGGGGCGGTTGGGAAGCGGTGTCGCGTCTGGCGTGTTCCCAGAAAAATCTGCGCTCTTCCTGAAGCAGCATATGAGCAGCGGGAACGTCCTGAATTTCTATGATTACGGTGGTTATTTGGCATGGGCTTTGGGTTCGCATTTTCTCGTGTTCGTGGATGGCCACGATATCAAGTCCAACAGAGCCGTACAATTGCACGATTCCATTTTTCTGGCAGAAAGTGGATGGGAGAACAAAGTTGCTTATTACCGAATCAATGCGATATTCACCCCCGCTGTAATGAAGTTCTCCGGGCGCATGATTCCGCTTGTAGAGCGGTTGGCAAAAAGTACCGACTGGAGGTTGGTGGTGAGGGAACCATCTGGCTTGCTATTTTTGCGCGCAGATATGTTTACCGAGACAGCGCTGGAACGAAGTCAAGTATGGGAACAAATGATTGAAGAGGCACGGCAAGAAATTCATAGATTTCCGGACCATCCGGATTCTTGGGCAGCATTAGTGATGGCCTATCGTGAAATGGGTGATCATACAAGTGCTGACGATGCGGCTCGGCAATATAGACGACTGAGCGAAAGTAAGCCATAGATTTCGAACTTTCTAGATCACTAGAACATGGAAGTAGCGAGGACATCGTGTGCACCATAACAATGGTTGTCTAGGATTTGATTAGGCAGATGCAATCGTCAAGCAGATATTTTTCCTTGATGTGTATAATTTCACGGATTCATATTACTCCCTAAAAATGCCATGAATAATATTGTTCTCGGTACTCCTCTAAGCCCATCAGCCACCAAGGTCATGCTGCTTGGCAGCGGCGAACTTGGTAAGGAGGTCATCATTGCCTTGCAACGCCTGGGCGTCGAGACAATTGCAGTTGATCGTTATGCAGATGCGCCTGGCCATCAGGTCGCGCATCGCTCCCATGTCATAAACATGACGGATGGGGAGGCTCTGCGTGCCTTGGTCGAGAGGGAGAAACCGGACATTATCGTGCCCGAGATCGAGGCGATCGCCACAGAGATGCTAGAACAGATTGAACGAGCGGGCATCGCACGCGTTATTCCAACCGCACGTGCCGCATGCTTGACAATGAACCGCGAAGGTATAAGGCGACTCGCTGCCGAGACGCTGAACCTACCTACCTCTCCTTATAATTTTGCGGACAGCCTGGAAGAGCTGCGATCTGCGATCAACTCGGGAATTGGCTATCCATGCATCATCAAGCCGGTGATGTCTTCATCTGGCAAGGGACAATCCAAGGTTGATCGGGCCGAGGAAGTGGAAGCTGCATGGAATTATGCAGCAAGCGGCAGCCGCGTAAATCAGGGAAGGGTGATCGTCGAAGGAATGGTTTTTTTCGATTATGAGATCACACAACTCACTGTACGTGCGATGGACCAAAGCGGCGTCATTGAGACACAGTTTTGCGAGCCTATTGGTCACGTTCAGGTGCATGGGGACTACGTGGAAAGTTGGCAGCCGCAAGCAATGTCAGATCAGGCTCTGCACCGCGCTCGCGATATCGCAAAGAAGGTCACCGACAACCTTGGTGGGTTGGGGATTTTTGGCGTCGAACTATTCGTCAAAGGCGATGGGGTCTGGTTCAGCGAAGTTAGTCCACGCCCGCATGACACCGGGATGGTGACAATGTGCAGTCAGAAATTGAATGAATTCGAACTACATGCTCGCGCAATACTCGGATTGCCGGTTGATGTGAGCTTGCGTGAACCAGGCGCAAGTGCAGTGATCTACGGACAACATGAATCAAAGGGTATCGCTTTCGAAGGCGTTGCAGAAGCACTGAGTGTTCCCCGCTCTGACCTTCGGTTGTTTGGTAAACCGGAGTCATTTATCCGACGCCGCATGGGTGTTGCATTGGCCAATGGTAAGGATACAAATGAGGCTCGTGCTCGCGCCAAATTGGCAGCAAGCAAGGTGGTTCCAGTCAAATCATGATGATCACTGGCATTCTTCATGCGACATTCCTGACTTCTGATCTGGCAAAGGCAAGCGCCTTCTATGAAGGCGTTCTCGGACTCAAGCCTGATCCCGGACGTCCTCAGTTGGGTTACGATGGCGTATGGTATGAAATTGCATCGAATCAGCAGTTGCATCTGATGGTATTGGCAGATCCAGAAGCTGGATTGAAACGCCCTGTTCATGGCGGGCGTGATCGCCATGTTGCGTTCCAGGTGTCTGATATATCGGCCTTAATAGGAAAGTTTGACGTGGCGCATGTGGCTTATACCCTAAGCAAATCGGGTCGTCGCGCATTGTTTTGCCGTGATCCGGACCAAAATGCCCTGGAATTTATAGAAGCATCACAGGGTGGGCCGAATCAGTCATCCCAGTCTGGATAGTTCGGGATAGAGACGGTATCGTTATCGTATACGCCATCATCGGCCTGGGTGTGACACTTGTCGCAATAGCTCAGCGACTTGACGCTCCTGTTTCCCTTGATCATCTTCTCGGGAAGTTCATGGTGCTTGCGCTGGATATAATGCAGTTCGGTGATGCGCAATGGGGTTGGGCCGTCTGCGGTCGCTGCCGCGATTTTTCGAGAGCGCTTGTAATAAGACTTGTCAGCAGCATTTTCCACTGCGTAGTCATGAATTTCTTTAAGCGTATCGATGTCCATCTCGGCGTTGTCGCCAAAGTGATCGCGCATCGCTTCTGCTTTGAGCAGCCTGTCCCAAGATCTTGCTGGTAACAACCCTGGTTGGTAGGCAAAGTGGCATTCCCCGCATTCTTCCTGGTAGTGCTTGTCTGTCACAGGCTTTACTTCCTTCGTGCGGCTGAAGTCAAGCAGCCAACCAATAAAACTTTCTTCCGCGCCTGCGTGTGTGCTGTTCACCAGCAGGGCGGCGGTCAGCGACACTAATACTATTGAGTTGTTTTTCATCATTTCACTCCGTTACCAGGTCAGTTTGATGGCTACGGCCATCGCTGCACCGCCTGCAATTCCCATACCGGCATGCCCCTCATCAGGTGCCTTGGAGATTGCGTAAAGCATTGCTAGTGCACCTGCGGCACCAAGCAAGGCGTGCTGGTTATCAGGATCGAACAGACCATCCTCTAGATGGAAGTCATCCCAGTGATACAGTAGTCCTGTTGCCACAGTAGCTACTGCCAATGTTGCCGCGGCTCTGCCGAGTTTGGCGTGGCTACTCGACTTCTGGGCATCAAGTTCAGCCTGAGTCGGTGCCCTGTCTTCGACTTCTGGGGGTTTGGGGGCGACTGCGGTGGCAATGACAAGCGCCAGCGTTCCCACACCCAGAAATTTGTGCGCATTGCTACCGGTGAATAAAGGAGGGTTAAATTTCTCAAATGAAGTCACCGAAATCTCATCCTGACTTTTGGCGGTAGGCACCTCATTTTGAGCTAGCAAGTATGGACGGTAATTGCTGAAATTATGCTTGTTGAAATAGCTGCTCGCTACAGTCGGCAATTCGGGTTCAAACACGGCTTCACTCGCATGTGCCATTGCAGCTACCACTGTCAGGCAGATGACAGCGAAGAAATTTGCTAATGATTCTTTGAGTTTCATTCATTGCTCCCAGGGATCTCGGCATATCGCCGCAGCTTGGAAATGGTTTGAACCGTCACTTCCACTAGATTATTTGTTGATAGTGAGCAGATATGACAGGAAATCACCCTTTTCCTGCGGCGTGCAAACCCGGTCCAGCACGTCGTTGCAATTGCGCTTGAACCATTTCTCTACTTTTTTCATATCGGTGAATCGCTCTGGATTTCCGGATGGTGCGAGTGGTTTTATCGGTTTGTCGGTTTTGGCATGTTTTCCTTGCGAAGTCGGATTGTCGGTATGACAAGTAGAACAACTCCAGTCTCCTCCATGCTTGCTCTTGTAGAAAGTTTCACCGCGTGCGGCCGAGAATCCCCGGAATCCCGGTGTGGCTGATGCACTTTTTTCGAATGCGGCAAGAACTCCTTCAGGTGTTTCAGCAAGTGCGGGTTGTGCTAGTGATGTGAGGACTGAAATGAGTAAAAGTGTTGATGTAATTTTTAAAAATACCATTTTTATTCTACTTCAAATTAGATTCTGGGATAGAACGCCAAACAAGGTAATAGTTCATTCGGAATTCGAACTACTAGCTTTAGTCGAATTGCTGCAAATCGAACCTCTTATATTATTTCTAAGGCGCAGGATTGGGATATATCCGATGCACTGAATCAATCTTCTCCAGCACTTCATCTGAAAGGGAAACTTCCATGCTGTCCAGATTTTCTCTCAATTGATTTAAACTGGTTGCTCCGAGTATTACGCTACTCGTGAACCATCGGGTGCGCACGAAGGCCAATGCCATCTGTGCGATACTCAATCCAGCTTCATGTGCGATCCGCATGTATTCCTTTGTTGCGACAGGCACGTTGGGTTTTGCATAGCGCTGTCCAAAGTTCGAGAACAGCGTGATGCGCCCCTTTGCCTGTTGGTCAGCAATGTATTTGCCTGACAAGTGTCCGAAAGCCAATGGGCTGTATGCCAGCAAGCCGACCTTGGCATGATGGCAGGCTTCAGCCAGTCCTGATTCAAAATTTCGGTTCATCAGATGATAGGCGTTCTGTACAGATACGATTCTTGGCAGACCGGCCTTCTCTGAGCACCTTGCAAACTCGATCACCCCCCAAGGTGTCTCGTTGGAAAGTCCAATGTAACGAACCTTGCCGGCCTTGACTTGATCCGCGAGCGCATCAAGTTGCTCTGCTATGGGTACGGTATCGTGTTCTTGCGAAACGTCATAACTGGTTGCGCCGAACATTGGCACATACCGGTCTGGCCAATGAATCTGATAAAGATCGATATAGTCTGTTTGTAAGCGCTTGAGGCTACCATCTATTGCCGCTTCAAGGTGTTGTCGATTGACGCGTGGGCCGTTGCGTATCCAAGCAAAGCCTCGTGACGGTCCGGCAATCTTTGTTGCGATGATCAGTTTGTCGCGTTGTTGGTGCCTCAACCATGAGCCGATATAACTTTCTGTGCGCCCTTGAGTTTCTGCTTTTGGCGGAACTGGATACATCTCTGCACTGTCGATGAAGTTGACTCCACGTGACACTGCCAGATCGAGTTGCGCATGAGCTTCTGCCTCACTGTTCTGCTCGCCAAAGGTCATTGTACCTAGGCTCAAAGCCGATATTTTTAGATCGCTTTCACCCAATCGCCTAAGTTCCATGATTACTCCACATTTATTTCGGTCAGATGGCCTTGTGCCATTGTAAATCCGTTCATAGTGGGTCTGTCGAGTCATGTGATAGGATTTGCAGCATGAAAATGCCTGTCCTATTCGTTTCACATGGCGCACCAACGTTGCCACTCTCACCCGGTGAAACTGGTGCTGCATGGCGCACACTTGGCGAGCAACTTCCCATGCCTTCGTCGATCCTAGTGATCTCAGCGCATTGGGAAACGGACACACCGGCAATAAGTTGTACCGTGAATCCGGAAACCATACACGATTTCAGCGGTTTTCCTGAAGAACTTTATAGGCTGCAGTATCCTGCGCCCGGTGCATCCGAGATGGCACATTCAGCAGCAAATGCGCTGCAACAGGCTGGGATACCGGTAGTGCTCAACGATGCACGGGGACTGGATCATGGTGCGTGGGTGCCGTTGTACTTGATGTACCCAAATGCGGATATCCCCGTTGCACAACTCTCTTTGCAGCCTGGCAAGGATACTGCTTGGCACATCGCGCTGGGCCGTGCCTTGCGTCCGTTGCGAGATCAGGGTGTGTTGATTGTCGGTAGTGGTTCAATCACTCACAATCTGAGGGAAATATTCCAGTATCCCCAAGGTGCGCCTGTACCTGACTGGGTGACAGAATTCTGCGGCTGGATGGCGAGCCAAATCCGTGCGGGCGATCTGATATCACTTGGCGCCTATCGCTCGCTCGCACCGCATGCAGTCAAAAATCATCCTACCGACGAACACTTGCTACCCCTGTTTGTGTCACTAGGTGCTGCGGACGAGATCGAAAGTGCCCGACATCTGAATCATGTCATGACCTACGGCATGTTGGGGATGGATATGTGGTTGTTCGATCCTGTTTAGAAGCAGTTGATGTCCACAAATTTGCTTCTTGTACTTGATCGATGAAGTTCTAAATTTCTCTTGCGACTTGCTTTAGTGTACCTTTTGACAAATCCTCAAGTGGAACACGTTGTCCTTTTTCGAGATGCATATAATTCTTCGATGTTGCACGGAAATAGCTTGGGTCGTAGTGCAGCTTCAATAATTCAGCAACCATAGTGTGGAATTCACCTGCACGGATCAGTGAATTCCAATTATCCAGTTGCTTCGATCCATGAAATCGATACAGGGGCTTTAGGTGCTCGATGAATAGCTCCGGATTTTCGACGTAGTGGTGGTAATCTTTCAGCAGACCTTCAACACGTGTCTCCAAAGGCGTTTCTAACAACAGGCATGAACTGCCATGCATGGCAGTGGTTAGGGCAGGGGGTAGGGAGATCAAGCCTATTTTGCTGCTTTCCGCTTCGACATATACTGGCCTGGTAGTGTCCAGCTTTTGCAATACTTTCAATAGAACACTATCGAACATTTTTTGCGAGGGCTGGGTTTGTTCGGGAAGTTTTCCTAGCACCGAACCGCGATGTCGAGCTAGTGTTTCAAGATCAAGTATCTGGTGTCCGGTATCTGACAATGCTGTCAGTAAGCGGCTTTTGCCAGAACCGGTTGGGCCGCAGACAACCCGGAAAGTGAAAGTTTGCGGCAATGCATCCAGTTTTTCCAGAACATCTCGCCGATAGATCTTGTAGCCCCCTTCAAGTTTATGTGCCGCCCAACCGACTTGGGCGAGGATGATGCTCATCGCACCGCTGCGCTGTCCGCCACGCCAACAGTAGACCAGGGGACGCCATGACTTGGGAAAGTCACGGAAGCGGGACTCCAGGTGATGTGCGATGTTTCTTGCAATCAACGCCGCGCCGACTTTCCGTGCCTCGAATGGAGATACTTGCGTGTATAAAGTGCCGACTGTTATGCGTTCCTCATTAGACAGGACTGGGCAATTGATCGCCCCGGGGATGTGATCCTCGGCAAATTCCAACGGCGTGCGAACATCGATGATTTCGTCAAATTGGTCAAGCTGTGATAGGTTCGCGGTTTTGAAAAGCATTTTGATCAGGAACCTAGTAATGACTGAAGTAAAATTAACCCAATTGTCTCACGGTGGTGGCTGTGGCTGCAAAATCGCACCTTCACTGCTGCAGGAAATCTTAGGTAAAGCAAAAGATAAGCTGCCGTTTGCAAATCTGTTGGTCGGTACGGAGACCAGCGACGACGCAGCAGTTTATCGCCTGAATGATCAGCAGGCCATCATTGCGACTACAGATTTTTTTATGCCCATCGTCGATGACCCTTTCGATTTTGGCCGTATCGCAGCCACCAACGCGTTGTCCGACGTGTACGCGATGGGTGGCACACCAATCATGGCGTTGGCGATCGTGGGAATGCCGATCAGCAAACTGCCTGTCGAAACGATTCGCGGAATCCTTCAGGGCGGTGAGTCGGTCTGTGAAGCTGCCGGCATACCATTGGCAGGCGGGCATTCAATTGATTCAGTCGAGCCGATCTATGGTCTGGTGGCGATTGGCATCGTTCATCCCGACCAACTCAAGAAAAACAGCAAGGCGCAAGCCGGCGACGTACTGATACTTGGCAAGGGGTTGGGTGTGGGCATATTGGCTGCTGCGCTGAAGAAGAATTCTTTGTCCGCCGATGGATATACGCAAATGATCGCAACCACTACGCAACTAAATTCGGTGGGCAGTGAATTGGCCAGCTTGAATACCGTGCATGCACTGACTGATGTTACCGGCTTCGGCTTGCTTGGCCACTTGCTTGAAATCTGTCGAGGCTCAGGGTTAGGTGCAGAACTGATGTTCGAGCAGGTTCCGATCTTATCCGAGGCACTGGCCCTGGTTCAGCAGGGTTTTGGCCCAGGAGCGATCGATCGCAATCTCTCCAGTTATGGGCATGAAGTGGATTTTGCTGCAAATCTGGAGGACTGGCAGCGCCGTGTCCTGGCCGACGCACAGACTAGTGGTGGCTTATTGGTTGCCGTTGCTCCAGATGCCGTGGATCAAGTGTTGTTAACTTTCAGGAATGCTGGCTTCGCACAGGCGGCAGTGATCGGCAAGATGAATAGTGGAAGTCCATGTGTGGCAGTGAGTAGTTGATAGTGCTGCAGCTATATTTTGGTACAACAAGTCAAAATCGATCTAATTGACGATTTCATCGCACTACCGCGAGTTCATCCCACTCCGTGGTGTAACGCTTAGATACATTCTCGCGCTTCATGGACCAACTTTTTCTTACCCCTTCGCCGAGCAGTTGGAGCGTACCGCTGCCCATGCGATGGTTAATCCGGTCGAGGGTGGCCATTAGCGATGCGGACTTTTGCTGTGCTGCGACATCTTCGAACAATGTCCGCGGCCTCGCGACGATAGGGATGATCTCGGTCAGCATCACGCCAGCCTTCTGGTACGCGTAGCCACTGCGGTAGATCAATCGTAAGCCGCTCAGCGCAGCACGGCACAGCAGGCGTGTGTCGTCGGTGTGTTCGAACAGTGGCAGCAGGGTCGTTGGCTGGTATTGCGATTCGCTTTCCTTGTGCGGATTGGTGCGGATATAGACTTGGATGCCGCCTGCGAGGGATTGCTGGCTGCGCAACTTTTCGGCGGCTCGGGTGGTGTAGGTGATGACTGCCTGTTCCAGGTCGTCCAGCAAAGAGACGGACATGCCGAATGATCGTGAGCAGATGATCTGCTGGCGCGGCGGGGTGATCTCGTCCAATCCTATGCAGGCCACACCGTTCAGTTCCGCAACGATGCGTTCCATCACCACGCCAAACTCCGCGCGGACACGCTTCGCAGGGCTATATTTTAGTTCTAGGGCCGTGGTGATGCCCATCTCCTGCAAGCGCGCTGTGCTGCGCCTGCCCACGCCCCAGACTTCGCCGACATCGATATTTGCGAGCAGATTGTCTAGTATGCGTACTGTCATTGCATTGAAATCGCACACGCTGTGATACTGCTTCTGCTTTTTGGCGACATGGTTGGCGAGCTTGGCCAGGGTCTTGCTTGGTCCAATGCCGACACATACCGGTATGCCGACGCATTGTTTGATGGTGCAGCGTATCGTTTGTGCATATTGGGTCGTGTCGGTCATCCCGGTCAGGTCGAGGAAGGATTCATCGATCGAATAGATCTCCTGGTCGGGACAGTACTGCGACAATAGTCGCATCACCCGGTTGGAGATGTCGGCATACAGCGTGTAGTTCGATGACAGGGCGATGATGCCATGGCGTTTGGCGAGGCCTTTCATCTGGAACCAAGGGACACCCATCTTGAGGCCGAGGTCCTTGACCTCTTGCGAGCGCGATACCACGCAACCGTCGTTGTTGGAGAGCACCACCACAGGTTTACCTTCCAGCTTGGGTTGGAACAGCCGTTCGCAGGAGACGTAGAAGTTGTTGCAGTCGACTAGTGCAATTGAGCGTTGCACGAGGGCACCCTCAATTAGAGTTTGTGGACATTCCAGCTCACTACACCCCAGACTGAAAAATCTTGATCCGGTTTGATGAGCGTGTCGGGATAGGCGGGGTGTGCTGCGCGCAATATTTGTCCATCCGCCGTGTGCAGTAATTGCTTTACGGTGAACTCCCCGTCTAGGACCGCGATCACTACGCAGCCGTGCGCGGCAGGCAGGGCGCGGTCGACTACCAGTAGGTCACCATCGAAGATGCCAAGCCCGCGCATCGAATCGCCCGCAACGCGCATGAAGAATGTGGATTCGCGGTGCTGAATCAGATGGTCGTCCAGGCTGATGCGCTGCTTCACATAATCATCGGCGGGTGATGGAAAGCCTGCAGGTACCGCGCAGCGCAGCAAGGCACGCTGACGGCGGAACAATTCCTTGTTGGGATGGGTCAGCGACAACAGTCCGCGGGCGCGTCGTGTTTGCCTGCCTGTACGGCCCGGATGAATGGCGGCTCTCATCACGATTACTTTCGGTACTTGCGGATCAGGCCGACCAGAACCCCGAATATCTCCAGCGTCCCCTGCGGGCGGATGACCGGATAGGCCTGATTGGCAGGACGCAGGATGTACTTACCGCGCTCCTTGTCCAAGGTTTTCAGTGTGAATTCGTTATCCACGATGGCCACCACGATGTCGCCCACATTGGCGAGGTTGCGTTTCTCCACCACGGCGACATCGCCGTCATGGATGCCCGCTTCGATCATCGAATCTCCCCTGATCGGGATCAGCGTCGTCTCCGATGGCGTGTCAATCAGCATCTCGTCGATGACGAAGTACTCACCTTGGGTCTCGGTGACCGAAACCGGCATCCCTGCCTGAACTGAGGATTCGGCCAACGGGCGCGCAAAGAACTGGCGGGTTGGGATCCACGCCCCATCCGGGGTGCGCTCGATGAGGCCGGCCGCGCTCAAGCGGGTCAGTACGGCCTTGACCCAGGATTTCGAAGCGATGCCGAACACCTCGCACAGCTTGGCGTAGGAGGGGATGTTTTTCCAGTCGGCGTAATAGTCCTGGAGCTTTGCGAGATATTCGCCGTCCCTGGCATTGGCGCCGGAGACATTCGAATCGGGGTTATTGAAATCAGAAGGATCGGTCATGGCTGGTTTGATACAGAACGAACGTACACACACTGTAAAGAACGAACGTTCTCTTGTCAAGCATGTCTCGCTATATCCAAATTCCGTTGCGATATGGCGTTGACCGGAAAATTTTTTTGTTTAACTAACAATCAAAATGCGGCGTGAAGAGTTCCCTTTGTGCCTTGTCACGCAACGAATCTCGAATGCATAGGAGCATCCTCATGGGTTAATGAAGTGATTAATACTCCGAATACTTTTTGGCGCTGCCGCGCACTTGTTCAGCCGGATATTTCGCAGCATTCTTCTCCAGTTTATGCAGCGCGGCTTGATTTAGGTCGACATCCAGTTTGTCGGCGAGGCGCACCAGATACAGCAGGATGTCGGCCAACTCTTCGGCCACGACTGCCTTCTTATCAGCGGCGAGATCCCCCGATTGTGCTTCAGTCAACCACTGAAAATGTTCCATTAATTCGGCGACCTCGACCATCAATGCCATGCTCAGGTTCTTGGGTGAATGGAACTGGTTCCAGTCGCGCGCTTCGGCAAACGCACGCAGTTTGTCGCGTAAAATAATCAGATCGGATGGGTCGGGCATATTGCGGGCTCCGGTGAAGTCGGGTTGTGATTATGGGCTAATTGTAATACGCTTCACGCACGGGCAATATGTGCAATACCGTTGCAGAAAGAGGATACTGGTTATGGCATTTCAATTAGGCAATTGCAGATGGTTCTTTGTTTTCGTGCTGCTGATGGGCGGCGTAACTTCAGCGTTTGCGGAAGCCGCAGCGGATGATGCAGCGCAGGAGGTTCCAATTGAGATTGATTTTACCGTGACATCGGTCACCAAAGATAAGACACATCCCTCGTATGACAAAGGCTCTGATACAGGTTTTGCCGTTAACGGCGTACAGGGTGGCACACTGGTTCTGGTAAGGGGCAAGACCTATACATTCGATGTAGAAACCGGCGTCATGCACGATTTTTATCTTGCTACCAAACTGATCGGTTGGGGTGCGTCCACACTGACCGAAGGCGTAAAGGGAAATTTCACGTACAAAGGTGTCGTTACATTCACTCCGACTGCCGAAACCCCCGATACCGTTTATTACGCCTGCCGTAATCACAAGTATATGGGCGGTGAGATCCATATCGTTAACCCGGGTGAAGAAGGCAAGTTCAAGGGTGTGAAATCCGCTTTGAAACATTAAGTACTATGAATGACAAAATGAAAACCGCCCTCCCAGGGCGGTTTTCATTTGGCGGAGAGAAGGGATGTTTCCGGCGTTTCCTTGGCAACATCGAACCACGGTTTTCGGTTTGCGGTATCCTATCCGGGCCAGAAACTTGGCAACTTCAGCATAGCTTTTAGCTTTTATTACCCTGGGCAATCGAGCAATGACACAGAAGCCTCTTGCGATTTCAGTCTTTGGGATTTTGGTCATGCATCCATGAATAGCGTCAGCGCAACAATCGATCCGCCGGTTCAACGCGATACATCTGTCATTGCGGTGATCGGCCTGACGCATGGAACATCGCATTTCTTCCATCTGTTGTTTCCGCCTTTGTTTCCGTGGCTGATGCCAGCTTTCGGTCTCGATTTCTCGGGGATCGGTCTTGTTGTGACGGTCTTTTTTGTGATCTCCGGTATCGGACAGGCGCTGGCGGGATTTGCAGTGGATCGATTCGGGCCCCTGCGGGTGCTGTTGTTCGGCATGAGCTGTTTCTTGATAGCCGGTCTGTGGCTGGGGTTGCTTGCGCATACACAGGCCGATCTTCTTGCGGTTGCCGCGTTGGCGGGATTGGGCAATAGCGTGTTACATCCGGCCGATTTCACCGTCCTGAATCACAAGGTCTCGGAAGCCCACTTGGGTCATGCGTTCTCGGTCCACGGCATCTCGGGCAATATCGGATGGGCGCTGGCGCCCGTCTTCCTTACTGGCATTGCGACATTGGCGGGGTGGCAGATGGCGGCGGTTGCTGCCGGGTTGATGGCGCTCCCTGCGCTGCTAGCACTCCGGCTGTTTCGCCACCAGCTCGAAATAACGCCCACTGCCACCGCTGGGGGTGCGCCGGTGCATGGTACGTTCTCGTTTCTTGGTGTCGGCGCGGTCTGGCTGTGTTTTGGCTTCTTCTTCATGACGTCTGCGGCATTCGGCACCTTGCAGAATTTTGGCAGTCCGATATTGCAGCAACTTTACGGCTTGTCCTTGGGTACCTCGGCCAGCGCAATTTCCGTCTTTCTGCTGGCAGCAGCTGTTGGCATTCTGGTTGGCGGATTCGTCGCCAAGCGCCACCAGCAGGACCGCATCATCGCGGTCTCGCTTTCAGTGGCGGTGGTATTTGCCCTGGTGCTCGCTCAGGTGATCATTCCGGCATGGGCGGTGTTGCCCGCCATAGCCAGTATCGGCTTCTTCACCGGCATTGCCGGCCCGTCGCGTGATTTGCTAGTGCGTCGCGCTGCGACCGGTCGATTCGGTCAGGGTGCCTACGGGCGTATTTACGGCTTCGTTTATTCCGGATTGGATAGCGGGCTGGCGATCTCGCCGCTGGTGTTTGGTCATTACATGGACGCGCATCAGTTCGCTGCGGTACTGGTCGGCGTTGCCATCTTTCAAGCGTTTGCTGTGCTGATCGCGTTGGTCGTCGGGCAATCCGCGCCGATGGCAAATTGATGCTGTTTACTGCACTGTTTATGATCGCATGCCATCGGCATTTGTCCCGTGGTGAAACTTCCGGGTTGGTTGCTCAATGATTTTCTGGCACATCTTTGAAATTGTTTTCCCACTCGTTGCCGTGGTATCGGTTGGGGTGTGGGCGGGGCGTCGCCATCAGCCTGAAATGGACGTGGCCAACCAGCTCAATATGGACTATTTCTTGCCGGCGCTGGTGCTTGGCGTGCTGGTAAACGGCGATTTTCGTATTGCACAGTTCGCCACGTTGGGACTGGGTACCTTGCTGCTGGTTGCCGCATCTGGCCTGGTCGGATTAATCGCGGCACGCCTGTTGGGGGCATCGCCCAAGACCATCGTGCCGTCGATGATGTTTAACAATTGCGGCAATCTCGGCTTACCACTGTCGCTGCTTGCATTTGGCAAAAATGCCATGCCGGCAGCCGTCGTGATGTTTCTCGTCTCCAATATGCTGCACTTCAGTTTTGGCGCATGGCTACTGGATCACAAGGCACGACTGAGAGACTTATGGAAAGTCCCGGTGCTGCTGGCAACGGTTTTTGGCCTGTGTCTTAACGTGACCGAAGTGCATCTCTGGCCACCGTTGATGACAGCGATTCGAATGCTCGGCGAGGTCTCGATACCGCTGATGATGTTTGCGCTGGGCGTGAGGCTGGCGCAAATGACTTTGGCCGAATTCCATCTCGGTTTGTTGATTGCCGTGTTGCGGCCGGTTTCCGGTATGTCACTGGCCTATGTCGTCGGATGGAGCCTGAATTTGACGAACATCCAGAACGCGCAATTGATCGTGTTCGGCGCGTTGCCACCTGCGGTATTGAATTATATCTTTGCGGAGCGCTATTCCCAGGAACCGGAGAAAGTTGCGTCCATGGTTTTGATCGGCAATGTGGCGGCGCTGATATTTATTCCGCTGGCGCTGATGTTTGTGCTGGGGTAACTGGATGCAAGGGGAAATCCATTGAATCTATTGGGCTCCGGCTCTCAAGGTCTATAAGCCGGTGTTGTTGAATTGCTAAATGCCTGCAGAGTTCACAGCGAGAAGCCGTTCAGTGGGAAGTAATGCAGTTGGGAAGGGAGCGGGCTGTATTTATCTTGGACTTTGCTAGTAGCACCTTGGCACAAAGATTGGGGCAGTTCAACAGGCTGCTAAGTGCCAATACAGCTTTTCCGTCACACGTTCTTTGTTCCTATTCATTTGTGCCCACCGAATAGTGGGCATATTTCATGAAGGACTATACGAGTTACAGAAAACTAGAAACATAGTGGTGAGTGATGTGGTGGGCGTTACCCCGGCAACATTTATAACAGATTGATTAATAAAAATATATGGCGGAGAAATCTAGGCGTTCTCAATTTTGTGATAAAACCCAAATAAACTGATTTATCTTCAATTAGTGACGAGCATTTAGCAGTGCCATTTAACTGACAATCACTCCATGAATCATGGTTTAGCAGATTCCTTCGCAGCGTTGAACCGGTGCTTCTTGACTAATTTTCCACATTCGGATATCTTTAGGATATCTACTTACGTACCGGTTGAGACTATGGCACGCGTTGCAAACCAGATTCCGTTCCGCTATCGCTCGGTCGATAGCGCCGCCGGCGTTACCCGGGAGACGGCGAAACGCCTGGCTGAATATTTGGGTGTAGATGAAACTCAGGTCATCCACCAGGCGCTCAGGGAAATGGCTTTCAAACTGTTACCTCAATACGAGGCCGATGGTGGCCCGCTTACAGCCAACCAAGTCGAACTAATCAAGAAACGTTCGCCTCAAGGGACCAAGCGTTCCGTACGTTCCAGTCTCATAGAGTAGTCAGGGGACTGATGATTTTTTGGTGGGCTGAACCTGTCGCCGGACACATAGTTTGGTGTCACTTCCCGGATCAAATTACACCTCGGCCAAAACCCAGGCCCGCCTTGATTCTGACCGTTTTTGATGATCTCGCTCCGCAATTTGAGGTGCGTGTTGTCTATGGAACAAGCCAACGAGTCACAGAGCTGCATCGCGGGGAATTTTCAATCATCAAGTTGCGCAATCCCGCAGTGTACGAGGCTGCTGGTTTGAGCTATGACACAAAATTCGATCTCGGGAAAACGCTTGATCTGCCTTTCAACACCGAGTGGTTTTCAGTTCCGCCTGCTGCGCCTCACGGCCAGATCCCAACACTTGGAGTATTGCACCCGTCGTTAGTGCCTGCAGTGCAAGCCGCTTTTCTCGCAACGAAGGGTTGATCACACTCAAGATGATGGGCATTGAGCGCCATCGGAAAGTTAGGCCGGTTTCAAATCTAAATTAGGCCATTTTAGAATCTAATTATTATGGGCGACCTGTCACGAAATCTTGAGATTCCATGTAGGTTCAATATGATACATCCGTATCAGGGTGATGAGAATTGTTCGCGATCTTGGCGTTTTTATCACAAAATTCCGAACGCCTATGGCGGAGAGGGGGGGATTCGAACCCCCGTTGGGGTATTACCCCAAACACGCTTTCCAGGCGTGCGACTTAAACCGCTCATCCACCTCTCCGAAAGGGCGCGCAGGATAAACTAGAACAGCTTTCGCCGCAATCAAAAATGGTTCTTCCATTCTCGCATTGCAGTAAATACTCCAAGTTCGGAGGTGTCAGTCAGGCCACGCTGTTGAAGCTTACGAATTATCTCAGGTTGTGTACAGCGCAGGAAAGGGTTGGTGGCTTTTTCAAGCGCGATGGTGGAGGGCAAGGTAATCAGGTTGGCAGAGCGTAGTTGTTGCGTATCAACGATGCGCTGTTGCAAATCCAGGTTGTTGGGTTCACATGCCACCGCGAAGCGCAGGTTGGCGGCTGTGTATTCGTGTGCGCAGTACACGCGAGTGTTGTTGGGTAAGTTTGCGAGGCGTTGCAGCGAGTGGTGCAGTTGCGCGGGGCTACCCTCGAAATTTCTGCCGCATCCGCCACCAAACAGCACATCTCCGCAGAACAATATTTCCGGAGCGAAATAGGCAATATGGTCGTTGAGGTGGCCGGGAATCTCAAGGATGGTGAACTTGATTGCAAACGGTTCGAACTTGAAGCTATCGCCTTCTCGCAGTTCATTGGTGATATGCGGGTTGTTCGGATGTCGACGTCCATATACCGGGACGTTGTATACTTCGCGCAATTCCTTAATTCCACCGATGTGGTCGGCGTGACGGTGAGTGCACAAAATGGAATTCAGTTGCAAGCCGTGCGTGTTCAGAAACTTCAATACGGGCGATGCTTCCCCTGGGTCAACTACGACAGCATTCTTTTTGTCGTGCATGATCCAGATGTAATTGTCTTGCAGCGCGGGGATTGCAGTAATGTCGAACATAGATGCAAAAAAACGGAACGTGGCGATGCTGAATTGTAATTTATCTGAGGATAGTTTGAATGAATGGTTTGCAACACCTCAGGGGGGTTATGTGCTAGCCCGTGAGCAGGATTATTTTGATCGTACCGTTGGCGATATATTTGGTTTCAATGCGTTGCAATTGGGATTACCTGATTATGATTTCTTACGAAGTAGTCGTATGCCGCTGAGATTTAGCGCAGGCAATCAGGCCGGAAATTCGGTGCGTTTGATCTGCACAGAACTTCCATTTGAATGTGATGGCATGGATCTCGTGGTATTGCCTCACGTCCTGGAGTTTGCCGATCATCCTCATCAGATTCTGCGTGAGGTGGAGCGCGTCCTGAGGCCAGAAGGTAATCTGATTGTCAGCGGTTTCAATCCTCGTAGTTTGTGGGGTCTGCGCCGCACATTGGCAAGCAAGCAAGGCTATCCGTGGTGTGGAGATTTCATTGCTTTGTCGCGCCTTAAGGACTGGCTGTCATTGTTGGGTTTTGAAGTTGTGGCTGGCCGCTTTGCTGCTTATGCACCACCATTCCGTCAAACCAAATGGCTGGATCGATTTGCCTTTATGGAGGCAGCAGGTGATCGCTGGTGGGCGGTGAGTGGCGGGGTATATTTTTTACAAGCGATCAAGCGTGTGCGCGGGATGCGTCTGATCAAGCCGAAGTGGAACGAAGGCCTAGTAAGTAAACTGATGCCTGCCGCACCAAAGGTCAATAACAAGATCACTCAGCGGAACAATCCTGATACCGAATGAGCAAAGATATCGTTGAAATTTTTACGGATGGTGCCTGTAAGGGAAATCCCGGCGTAGGAGGGTGGGGCGTATTGCTGCGTACCAAAGGGAAAGAGCGCGAGATGTTCGGTGGTGAGGCGCACACCACTAATAATCGCATGGAACTGATGGGTGCTATCGCCGCCCTGGAGGCCTTGAAACGGCATTGTCATGTAAGGTTACATACCGATTCAAAATATGTGCAGCAGGGAATCAGTACCTGGATACACGACTGGAAACGACGCGGTTGGAAAACGGCGGACAAAAAACCAGTTAAGAACGAAGACTTGTGGCGTAGGTTGGACGAACTTGCCACGCAACACCAGATTGATTGGGTGTGGGTAAAAGGCCATGCCGGCCACGATGAAAATGAACGTGCAGATGAATTGGCGAACCGTGGAGTGGAAATGATATCCGAACAACTTATTGCCCGGGAACTGCAGGAGAAAGATAATGCGTAAGATTGTGCTGGATACTGAAACAACCGGTCTGGATCCTAAACAGGGTCATCGAATCATCGAGCTTGCGGCAATCGAACTTGAAGGGCGAAAGGTTTCGCTACGTCGATTTCATCGCTATCTCAACCCCGAACGCGAGATCGAAGCGGGAGCAGTTGCGGTGCATGGATTGACTTACGAGCGATTGCAAAACGAAGCAAAGTTTGCGGACATTGCGCCCAGCTTTCTGGAATTCATCCAAGGGGCGGAATTAGTAATACACAATGCACCGTTCGATATCGGTTTTTTAAATAGTGAACTTGAATTGATCGGGCTGCCGCCGTTACAGAATATGGTGCTCGATACACTCAAGGTCGCACGTGAAATGCACCCAGGCAAGAAGAACAGCCTTGATGCCTTGTGCAGTCGTTATGCTATAGATAATGCTCATCGTAGCTTACATGGCGCGTTGCTGGATACCGAACTGTTGGCAGAAGTCTATTTTGCTATGACGCGCGGCCAGGAAAGTCTTCTCGGAGTGGATCGCTCACCCATGGAGCGCCAACCTGCCGTTATAAATCTAGCTGCTTCACGACCAAGGCTGCGCGTGTTAATGGCCAATGCAGATGAGTTGGCCGGACATGCGCAACAACTTGCTGACATCGACAAGGCCAGCAAGGGTGGTTGTTTGTGGAAAGAACAAGAAGGGGCGGGTTAACAAGTCGATGAAGAGTACGGCCAACTTTTGCCCTTTCGCTTCCTGTCTTGCCAGAATGATGCACTTCAATTTTCTGCTCAATAACTCAATATGATTTGCGACTAGCGTCTCCTTACGAATATGAAAACAGATGTGATAGTTATAGGGTCCGGTGCTGCCGGAATGATGTGCGCAATGCAGGCAGGTCAGCGCGGACGCTCGGTGATGCTGCTGGATCATTCAAAAAAGCTTGGTGAGAAGATTCGTATCTCAGGTGGCGGGAATTGCAATTTCACAAACATCAGCACTAGGCCTGAGAATTTTATTTCCGCCAATCCGGACTTTTGCCGCTCCGCTCTTGCGCGCTATACCCCGCAGGATTTCATCGCGCTGATGCATAAACACAATATCGCTTATCACGAAAAGACGCTCGGACAGTTGTTCTGTGATGACGGCTCCGAAGCGGTAATTGCTATGCTTCGAAGCGAATGCGAAGTGGTCGGCGTGAAACGCTACATGGGATGTGAAATAGGTGAAATCCTGTATTACCCTACCCCAGAAAATGGTGATGTACAAGACGAGAGACATTGGTTCCACGTCGAAACTTCCCGTGGCGAATTCAATGCCACTTCGCTGGTGATCGCCACTGGTGGACTGTCCATACCCAAGACAGGAGCTACGCCATTCGGGTATAAAGTTGCAGAGCAGTTCGGTGTGCCCATTACAAAGCTCAAGCCGGGCCTGGTGCCGCTTACTTTTGCACCGGATGACTGGAAGCCATACACCGAGTTGACGGGAGTATCGCTCGACGTGGTAGTGAGCTTCGGAAAACAATCATTCAGGGAAAATATGCTGGTCACTCATCGGGGCTTGAGCGGCCCTGCGATATTGCAAATCTCATCCTATTGGCAGCATGGTCAACCACTTCATATTGATCTGTTGCCACAAAGCGACGTCTTGAAATTGCTGAATGACCAGAAGGGCAGCAAAAAATTGCTCAGCAATTTCCTGACGCAATGGTTTCCAAAAAGCTTCTCTGATGTCTGGTGTGCTGAGTTTGCTGAACACAGCAAGATCGCAAACTTGCCGCTCAACCAATACAACGACAAGCAACGAAAATTGATTGCCGATCAACTTCATGACTGGCAGGTCTTTCCTTCTGGAACAGTAGGTTACAGCAAAGCGGAGGTGACCTGCGGCGGTATCGATACGCGTGCGCTGTCTTCAAAAACAATGGAATGCATTGAGATACCTGGCCTGTATTTCATCGGCGAAGTGGTAGATGTCACTGGGCAACTCGGCGGATATAACTTCCAGTGGGCCTGGGCCTCGGGCTACGCGGCAGGTCAAGCCATCTGATGTTGCAACAGACTTGGCCTGCGTAATTATTATCCACATGCTTCGAACAGTAACAAGTGCAATTTCTGTACATGTTTGGTGCTATAGTTTTATTGTAATGTTTGATATCTATGCCGGAGGTAATTGACGATGCGAAATATATTTATCTTTCTGATTGCATTGACGATCAGCGGTTGCGGCTACAATACTTTTCAAACAACTGATGAACAGATTAAGGCGAGTTGGGCGGAAGTGCTCAACCAGTATCAACGTCGCGCAGACCTGATCCCTAATCTGGTCAATACTGTCAAAGGATTTGCTGCCCAGGAGCAAACCGTATTGTTAGGTGTCACCGAAGCGCGCGCGAAGGTGGGTAGTATCCAGGCAACACCTGAGTTGATCAATGACGAGCAGGCATTTGCAAGATTCCAGTCTGCGCAAGGGGAGTTGACTTCTGCTCTGAGCCGTCTGATGGTAATCGTAGAAAATTACCCAGAATTGAAGTCTGACCAGAATTTCCGCGAACTTCAGGCGCAACTGGAGGGCACTGAGAACCGTATCACTGTGGCACGCAACCGCTACATCAAGGCGGTGCAGGAATACAATGTCACGGTGCGTTCCTTCCCAACTAATCTGACAGCGATGCTGTTCGGCTACAAAGTCAAACCTTCGTTCACAGTGGAAAACGAAAAAGCAATCTCGGTTCCGCCAGCGGTCAGTTTCGATCCTCCCAAGGTTCCGGCAGCAACGAAATAGATGAGAACTATTGCGCAGGTGATTTTGCTTGCGCTGTTTTTGATCGGAGCAGCGCATTCTGAGGTGGCTGTCCCACTGCTCACCCATCGCGTCACTGATCTCACCTCGACGTTAGATTTACAGCAGATTCAGACGCTGGAATCACGACTCGCCGATTTTGAAGCCAAGAAGGGCACTCAGATTGCAGTACTGATCGTTCCAACCACAGAGCCGGAGGCTATCGAGCAATTCGGCATCCGTGTCGTCGAAGCGTGGAAACTCGGCCGAAAGGGCGTGGATGACGGTGTGTTGCTGCTCGTTGCCAAGGATGACCGAACGCTGCGCATCGAAGTGGGTTATGGCCTGGAGGGTGCGCTGAATGATGCTATTGCAAACCGTATAATCAA
The DNA here is from genome assembly GCA_024641025.1 of Gallionella sp. Lineage (GTDB taxonomy): Bacteria > Pseudomonadota > Gammaproteobacteria > Burkholderiales > Gallionellaceae > Gallionella. The sequence continues at coordinate 13,151 of JAHEDW010000020.1, read as the reverse complement.
TCAGTTAATCGTGCCACGATTCAAACGAGGCGAATATTATGCTGGCATCGACTCCGGCATTACTTCAATGATGCAGGTAATCGAGGGCGAACCTTTACCGCTGCCACGACGTACTGCAGCTAGCGGGAAATTCGACATCGAATCGTTGCTTATTATCGCCTTCGGCCTTGTGGTCGTCGTGGGTGGTTTTTTGCGTGCGTTGCTAGGGCGTTTTCCTGCTGCCTTGTTGATGGGAGGGGTCTTGGGAGTGCTGGCGTGGATCACGGTCGCACAATTGGCAATCGCGCTGCTGGTTGCAATCATGGCCTTCGTGTTTGTTCTGCTTGGCGGTGGTGGAGGCGGATTTGGAGGCTATCGGGGTGGAGGATTCGGTGGCGGTGGCGGTGGCTTTGGTGGCGGAGGAGGCTTTAGTGGTGGCGGCGGCGGGTTTGGCGGGGGCGGTGCCTCGGGGAGATGGTGAGTGAGATTAATGCGATTAATGCGTCATTTATCCATGGGCCGTGCCGCAGTGCGTCGCGCTTTTCCCTCGCATACGCTAGATCAAATCGAGAATGCCATTCGAGAGACCGAAGGATTGCACACCGGTCAGATACGTTTTGCTGTTGAACCCGCATTGGAGTTGAAGTTGCTTCTTGCCGACCAGACCGCTCGAGCGCGCGCAGTCGATGTTTTCTCAGAATTGCGGGTATGGGATACCGAAAATAACAATGGTGTTTTGATCTATTTGTTGTTGGCGGATCATGATGTCGAGATCGTTGCCGATCGTGGTGTGCACGCCCATGTTGGAATTGAGGTCTGGGAAGGTATTTGCCACGAGATGGAAACGGCGTTTCGTGAAAGTAAGTTCGAACAAGGGGTGCTTGCTGGCATTCGTAGTGTTGGTCGCCAGCTTACCCTACATTATCCCCTTTCAGGTGCTTCACCTAACGAACTGCCCGATCGACCAGTCCTTCTGTGAACCAGGTTTCATTCTTCAGGCCCGGCTTGGAGGCTACGCAAGCAAGCTGGAATTCAAGGCTATTAAACCGCAAGTCGTGTAACCCTAGTATTTTTATGGGATTGCCCTGAAATCAGGCTATTGGCGTTGTCACCTTGTTGTTCAATCGGCTATAATTCAAAGTATTGTCCAATTTCAGGTTTTTCTTCATGCTGGAAATCAGCAATCTTGCTTGTAGCCGTGGTGATCATCGTTTGTTTTCCGAATTAAGCTTCTCGCTGGATTTTGGACAAATCATGCAGGTTCAGGGTGCGAATGGTAGCGGCAAGACTAGCTTGTTGCGAACTTTGTGCGGTTTCATCATGCCTGATGAGGGTGATATTATCTGGCGCGGCGAAAATATCCGCGAATTGGATGAAGAATATTATGCCGAGATGATGTATCTCGGTCATTTGAATGCAATCAAGGATGAGTTGAGCGCGCTGGAGAACTTGCAGATTTCTGCCGGGCTTTCCGGGGTGGAGCTCAACGAGAAAGAGGCGTTGGCTGCCTTGAGACGAATGGGATTGCGCGGCCGCGAATTACTGCCGACAAAGGTTTTGTCGCAGGGTCAACGTCGCCGAGTTGCGCTTGCGCGCCTGCTAGTAAGCGATGCGAAGCTTTGGGTGCTGGATGAACCTTTAACGGCGCTCGATGTCGGAGCGGTGGCATTGATTCAGGAATTGATTGAGGAACACTTAAAGCAGCAGGGAATGGTGATATTTACCACTCATCAACCGCTTCAAGTGGCTGGCGTAGAAATGCGCACCTTGTCCTTGTCATGATAAAGGACATCGAGGCATGAAGAAATCTTCGATGTTTGGACTGCTTCTGCTAGTAATCAGGCGGGATCTGGTGCTGGCGATGCGCAGGCGGGCGGACGTGCTTACTACATTGATATTCTTCGTCATGGTAGTCAGCCTGTTCCCCTTGGGTGTCGGCCCGGAAATGGCGATGTTGCGCAAGATGGCTGCAGGAGTGTTGTGGGTGGCGGCATTGCTGTCATCGATGTTGTCATTGGGTAGATTATTTTCGGCCGATTATCTGGACGGAACTTTGGAGCAGATGATGCTGGCTCCGCAGTCCTTATCCATGCTGGTATTGGGCAAGATGGTCGCACACTGGATGGTGTCGGGTCTGCCCTTGGTGTTGATGGCCCCAGTGCTGGGTTTGCAGTTTGATATGTCGGTTGAGGCACTTGGCGTGTTGATCATCGGCTTGATGCTGGGAACCCCAGTACTCAGTATGATTGGCGCGATTGGCGCCGCGTTGACCTTGGGTTTGCGCGGTGGCGGAGTTTTATTGTCGCTGTTGGTGTTGCCACTGTGTATCCCCGTGTTGATTTTTGGAACGGGTGCAGTAGAGGCAATATCGAGCGGATTGGATATTGCATCCCATATGTCGTTGTTGGGTGCATTGTTGGTGTTGGCCCTGGTATTCACCCCTTGGGTGACTTCACAGGCGTTGCGAATCTCAATGGAGTGATAATTGGCAATTAACTGGTTTAAATATTCTGCACCAACCACCTTTTATGGTCTGGCTGGAAAATTGATTCCTTGGTTTGCAGTCTCTGCCGCGATTTTGTTTGCGGTAGGCTTGTATATCGGGTTTTATGTCGCACCTATGGATGCCGTACAGGGTGAGTTTTACCGTATTATTTTCATTCACGTGCCTGCATCAATCTTGTCTATGTTCCTATACTTGGTCATGGCGGGTTACGCGGCCTTGGGCCTGATATTCAAGACCAGACTGTCGTCAATGATGGCCACCGCGATAGCGCCAACCGGAGCATTGTTTGCCTTTATTTCATTATGGACCGGGGCATTGTGGGGCAAGCCAATGTGGGGTGCGTGGTGGATGTGGGATGCACGCCTGACCTCTGAATTGATACTACTTTTCCTTTATCTTGGTTTCATTGCGCTGCATGCCTCCATAGACGATCCGCGTCGCGCAGACCGTGCTGCAGCATTGCTTGCCATCGTTGGCTCGGTTAACGTTCCAATCATATATTTCTCAGTGAAATGGTGGAATACCCTCCATCAGGGCTCTACCATCAAGTTCTCAGGTACATCGATGCACGTGTCAATGCAGCAAGCAATGTTTACGATGCTGGTAGCCTGTTGGTTATATGCAATAGCTATCGTACTGGCGCGGGTGCGCAGCATCATTCTTGAGCGTGAACGGAATACCACTTGGATTGCAGATTTGCCTGAGGTGAAACTATGAATTTGGATATATGGATGAGAGAAAACACGCTCACTTATGTTTGGCTGGGTTCATATGCGGTTGCGATGCTCATTTTTGTGATCGAGATCGCGATGGTCAAGCACAAGAGAAAGATTACTTTGCAGCAGGTACGCATGCTGCGTAATGCGGGAGATGAAGAATAAATGAAGCCACGCCAGAAAAGATTCTTGTTCATTGTTGTTGGGCTTGCTGCATTGTCCCTTGCGGTCGGTTTGGTGCTTAATGCGCTGAAGGGTAATGTAAACCTTTATTTCACCCCGACCCAGGTTTTCAATAATGAAGCCCCTCAAGGGCGCAGTTTCCGAATCGGAGGACTGGTCGAGGAGGGCAGCATCAAGCGCCAGGAAAATGGCCTAACGGTTAATTTTGTCATCACCGATACGCACAGAAGTATTCCTGTTGTATTTACCGGCATCCTTCCTGACCTGTTCAAGGAGGGTAAGGGTGTGGTTGCACAAGGCAGTGTGGATGCCAATGGTTTGATGCGTGCCGATGAGGTGCTTGCCAAGCACGATGAAAACTACATGCCTCCAGAAGCGGCGGATGCCATGAAGAAGGCCGAAGAAGCAAAAGCGGCTGCCAATACTGCCGAACCGGCGGTTCCTGTTGTCAAATAACTGTTTGATTTGAGAGGCTTGACATGATTCCAGAACTTGGTCAATTTTCATTGATTATCTCGCTGTTCCTAGCCCTCGTCATGGGCGTGGTGCCGATAGTCGGAGCAGCGCGCAACAATCCAGTTTTGATGGGTATCGCCCGTCCTTTGTCATATGGGTTGCTGGTTTTCGTATTGGTGGCTTTCGCGATTCTGGCAAATGCCTTCCTGAATAATGATTTTTCCGTTTTGTATGTATCACAACACTCCAATTCTGGATTGCCTCTGCAATATCGGTTTGCCGCTATCTGGGGTGGACATGAAGGTTCATTGTTGCTATGGGTGACCATATTGGCGATATGGACAGCCTCGGTAGCCACATTCAGCAAGCACTTGCCAGATGAAATGGTTGCGCGCGTGCTAGGGGTGATGGGATTGATCGCAGTTGGGTTTCTTTTGTTCATGCTACTAACGTCCAATCCCTTTGATCGCCTTCTTCCTGCAGCACTTGATGGGAATGAGTTGAACCCGTTGTTGCAAGATCCGGGACTGGTCATTCATCCTCCGATGTTGTACATGGGTTATGTGGGATTTTCCGTGGCTTTTGCATTTGCCATAGCAGCCTTGCTAGGTGGAAAACTTGATGCTACCTGGGCGCGCTGGTCGCGGCCATGGACTACAGTTGCTTGGGTTTTTCTGACCACCGGAATCATGCTAGGCAGTTGGTGGGCCTATTATGAACTTGGCTGGGGAGGTTGGTGGTTTTGGGATCCAGTAGAAAACGCATCCTTCATGCCTTGGCTGGTAGGAACTGCTCTGATTCATTCCCTTGCCGTCACAGAAAAACGCGGCGCGTTCAAGAGTTGGACGATATTGCTAGCGATAGCAGCATTCTCGCTTAGCTTGCTTGGAACCTTCATGGTACGTTCAGGTGTGCTCACATCGGTGCATTCGTTTGCGACCGACCCTAAGCGCGGTATTTTTATCTTGGCATTTTTGACGGTAGTGATTGGCGCTTCCTTGCTCTTGTTTGCATGGCGTGCACCGAAAGTGGGTCTTGGTGGCAAGTTCGATATCGTTTCGCGGGAATCGATGCTGCTGTCGAATAATGTTCTGTTGTCGGTTGCCTCGGCTTCGGTATTTATCGGGACTCTTTATCCGCTGTTCATGGATGCGCTCGGGATGGGCAAGCTTTCGGTAGGCCCACCTTATTTCGAGGCTGTATTTGTCCCGTTGATGGCACTGGCAGTATTTATGATGGGGTTAGGCGCTCTGGCGCGCTGGAAACAGTCAAGTGTTCAGGAACTTTTCAAGAAGTTGCGCTGGGCATTGGTTGCTGCAGCCATTCTGGCATTACTGGTACCAGTAATTTTCGGTAACTGGTCACCGCTTAAGTCCTTTGGCCTGTTTCTGGCATTTTGGGTTATCGCCTCGCTGGTGGTCAGTTTGAGTCAGCGATGGTCGGGGCATGGCTCATTCTTAAAGCGCGTACGCAGTCAAAGTTCGAGTTATTACGGTATGCAACTTGCTCATCTCGGCATAGCGATATTCATTATCGGTGTTACTGTGGTGAAGGGTTATGAAAGCGAGAGAGATGTACGCATGGATATCGGTGATACTGTTGAAGCTAGTGGTTATATATTCCGCTTTGACGGTGTCCGGGAGATTCAGGGACCGAACTATGTTGCAGCACAAGGCCGCGTGACTGTCTTTAAGAATGACAAGCCGGTAACCGAGCTTTTCCCAGAAAAGCGTCACTACAATGCATCCGGTATGCCTATGACAGAAGCCGCAATCGACACTGGCCTGTTCCGTGACCTTTACGTTTCCTTGGGCGAACAAATACCAGGTACGCGTACTGCTTGGGCGGTACGCGTTTATTACAAGCCATTTGTTGATTGGATCTGGGCAGGTTGTTTGCTGATGGCTCTGGGAGGGGTAATGGCAATGAGCGATCGTCGCTACCGTATCAAGAGCAAGAAAACACAAGTTGCTGAAGGGAAGACTGTACCCCCGGTCGCTGGATTGACATCTGAAGGAAAGGCATCATGATCAGATTTATCTGGCCTTTCGTGATATTTGTGGTATTGGCAGGATTTCTCTATGTCGGGTTGTCTCTGAATCCTCGAGAAGTTCCTTCCCCGTTGATTGGGAAGCCTGCTCCTGAGTTCAACCTTGCACAGCTGCACGATCCAACCAAGCAGTTCACGTCACAGGAAATGAAGGGTCAAGTATGGTTGTTGAACGTCTGGGCTTCGTGGTGTGTTTCATGCAGGGTTGAGCATCCAGTACTGATGGCTTTGTCTCGCCAGAACATCGTTCCAATTTATGGGTTGGATTACAAAGATACACGCGAAGCTGGTATGGCATGGCTCCGTGAAGGCGGTAATCCATATGTTTTGAGCGCATCCGATACGGATGGGCGCATCGGTATCGATTACGGCGTGTATGGTGTACCAGAGACTTATGTGATCGACAAGGAAGGTGTGATCAGATACAAGCAGATCGGTCCGGTAACACAGCAAAGTCTGCATGAGAAGATACTGCCATTGGTTGCGGAGTTGAAAGCGAAATGAAAAAAGTATTGATACTGTTGTTTTGTTTATTGCCTACATTTGCTTATGCCGGCGAGGCAAAGGACCTGGCTGAAGATCCGGTTTTGGAAAAGCGCATGATCGGTTTGGCAGAGAAACTCCGTTGCCTGGTATGTCAAAATGAGTCACTGGCAAGTTCTCGTTCTGAACTCGCTAACGATTTGCGCCAAGAAGTACGCGAGCAAATGCTGAAGGGTATGAATGACCAGCAGATAATCGATTATTTGGTTGCGCGCTACGGCGATTATGTGTTGTTCGATCCCCCGGTTAAAAGTTATACCTTGCTACTTTGGTATGGTCCGTTCGTATTGTTGTTGGCTGCTCTTGCCGGCTTGATGATCCAACTACGCAAACGCAAAACAAAAATTGCTGAGCCGCATCTCTCAGAAGAAGATGCGAAACGAGCTGCCGATCTGCTAAATACCTCGAAAGACCTCTAAAAATGACCTTATTCTGGATACTCAGTGCGGCTCTGCTGCTAGTTGCAATTATATTTATTGTGGCGCCGCTTTGGCGAAAATCTGCAAGCGATAACGATGTGCTGCGCGATGCAGCCAACCTAGGGATACTGCGAGACCAGTCGCAGGAGCTGGAAACCGATTTGCGAAATGGCTTGCTAACTCAGGACGCATACGAGCAGGGTAAGAGTGAATTACAGGCGCGGTTGCTGGAAGAAGTTAAAACATCAGAGCAGCCTGCAAAGAAGCCCCCTCGGAATCCTGCCAAAGTGCTAGCTATCGTGATGGCGGTTCTGTTGCCCCTGTTCACTGTTCCGGTTTACATGAAGTTAGGTAACACCAGGGCACTACTGCCGTTACAAGAACAAAGTGCTGCAGCTGCAGGTGATGGTATCCTCCGGACTGAAGAGGCATTGCAGGAATTGGCAAGTGACTTGAAGGACAATCCTGACAATGCTAACGGTTGGTACAATCTGGCGCGTTCATACATCGAAATGAAACGCTATGAAGAAGGAGCCAAGGCATATGAAGAACTAGTTAAGCTGGTTCCTGATGAGGCGCAACTCTGGGCAAACTATGCTGATGTTTATGCAATGGCCCATGGCCGAACGCTGCAGAGCCCAGAAGTTGCCAAAATGCTGGAGCAAGCCTTGGCTCTCGACCCAAATAACGTCACCGCCCTTGCTCTTTCAGGATCTGTCGGCATGGAACGCGAAGATTATGTGCTCGCACTCACAAATTGGCAGAAGCTTTATGGATTATTGCAGCCTGGCTCCCGAGATGCTCAGCAGTTCAAGGTCAGCATCCAGCGTGCACGTGATCTGCTAGCTTCACAGCCAGGTGGCAAACAAAAGCTTGCTAAGCTTCCTTTCGAAGAAGTACCGCAGCAGGCAGCAGGCAACCCCGCAGCTGCTATCACCGGAAAGGTGGCATTGAGTAAGGAGTTGGCTGCCAAAGCATCTCCGGAAGATACCGTATTCATCCTTGCGCGTGCAGCACAGGGGCCGAAAATGCCTCTCGCCGTGTTCCGCAAGCAGGTTAAGGATTTGCCTATGGAGTTTACCTTGGATGACAGCATGGCAATGCGGCCTGAAATGAAGCTGTCAGGATTTGATCAGGTTGTTGTTGTGGCGCGTGTATCAAAATCAGGTACGCCAATGCCGCAGTCTGGCGATCTTGAAGGACTGACATCCGCCATAAAGCCTGGCACTAAAGGATTAAATATCGTTATCGACAAGGTTATCCCCTAGTGACTTTATACTCGTCATCCGATTCTAGATTGGGTGACGGGTAATTGATTCAATTTTCGCGCTCGAGGGGATCAAGTGGATGACAGATCAGGTGACTTTGCTTTTGGTTCGTTACCTCCTGACAGGCAGGGTAGCCTTAATGAATGAAAATATAGCCTACCTTAATTGTTGAACGGCAAGGCATTATGGCTGATTGCAACCAGAATTATATAAGCGAACACGATCTGCGCAGTTAACCACGCGACTATTCTGATAGTTCTGGTCTTGCCATATTTTAGTGCTGCAAACCCCAATCCGATATACAAGAACAATCCAATTACTTTTGCAGTCAGCCAGGAATCCACAAAGGGATATTGGTGAATGCCAAAAGCTAGTGCTATTGCAGCTGCTAGCAGCACGGTATCCACTACATGTGGCACGATTTTGACCCAACGCTGTCGCATGATGGGTGAGCCCTTGAAACTCCAGATGCCACGCAAGAAGAACAGTGTAAAGCTCATGATTGCACAAGCGATATGCAATCCTTTCAGAAAAAGTAAACTCATTATCAACTTTCCTCCAAGCATCTTAGCGTGATCCGATACACAGACATTGCGGTGTAGAGGCCGGAACCGAGCAGCATGCCCTGAAGCAATAATCCCAAAGAGACTAGCCAAGCAGCTACATCCCACCATGGGGCGATAAGTACTGCAAGCAGGGTGCAACAATGAAGCCAAAAGTGACGCCACATCCAATGCTCAGGGATGATCTCTTTCATGTTCGGAACGCCGCGCTTTATCCCGCCACGGAACAGATGGAACCACACCAAAAAAGGGACGATCTTGTAGAGCATACCGATAATAATCGACATAGCAAATCCAAGAATAAACAATGCGGCTGACAGTGTGTCGAAATGATCGAAAGCAGGAACAAATACGTTTGCCAATGCGGTTATTCCTGCGCACAACAATGAAATCATCCCTAAACGGAAAAAACTCAAGGTTGCATCTGCAATACGTCGCCGCCGCCTACTTTGTAGGTTGAGTGTAACCACGGCAAAACTGCTTGCCAAAAGCCAAAAGGTAAATTGCAAGGAGATTACTACCCAATATGGCCTGAACTCGAGCAAGAGGGAAATCAAGTTCACTACCAAAACGATAAATATGGCTGGTGCCAAACTGAAGGATAACCATTTGGGATAATGAGGTGTAAGTTGAAACATCGGCACGACTTGATAGGACACGCCAATGACCAGCAACAGTACCCATCCACCCAGCGATAAATTGATATGGGATTTGGCTAGTTTTTCGTATGGCAACAGTAATCCGGTTGCATAAGCATGAGCAAGCAACATGCCAAGGGCAATGGTACCGGTTAGAGCTAAGATGGACAGTAGTATAGAGGTCTTAGTTGCGTTGCTTGATGGTGAACGCACTAGACTGAACAGACTTGAACCAATGAAGGTTATAAAAGCCAGCCCCAACAGTGGCCAGGCTAGTTCGAGAAAAATTGGTTTGCCAAGCATGAAACCTGTGGTTAGCAGTGCTGTGCCTGAAATCATCGGCAAGAAAGTTAACCAAGATATTATACCTGAGGCAGGCATTGGACTGGCTATTACCACAGGCAGGATCTGTTGCATCGCACCTAGCATGGCCATTGCCATGAATCCTAGGGTGATGCTGTGCGTTGCCGCTAGTAATGCTAATGAGTGAATATTGGTAAATGGATTGTCGGAAACTGGAACTAGTGCTAGCGCAGCAAGCATCAGAAACAGAGGGGTAGAAATGAAAAAACGCAGCGGCACGGAAATTGGAGGTGCCTGCTCAGTGCTCAGTGGTACTGTCCTCATTAGCTATAGCAAATTCGAATCAGAAAGTTATTATCTTCGATCTTTGTGGTATGCCAGAGAAATCCACCATCAAGTAATACCTCATACAAAGGGTAGGGTTCCCGATGGATATGAACATGCAGGCATTCTCCGACGGGAAGCGTCTGCAGGGCATTGATGATGAGTTCGAATGGTTCTGGCGGCGGCAATCCGCGGACATCAATTTCTTGTGTCTTGCTTGCGCACATGACTTACAAGCATGAACGCAAGCTATTTATTAGGTTTTCGCGCTGGTCTTCAAGTAATTTGTCAGCTATCGGGTAAAGTATTTGTTCTTCCTTCAGGTTATGCTGTTGCATCATGATCAGCAATGTTTCTGATAATCCGCCATAAGTTTCACTTTCCTTTTTTTCCAATGAATGGGCTATTTGATCGATCAGTTCATTCATCTGGGCGTGCTCCATTACCATTACGTTAACCGGTGCATCAGGCCCACCTGCAGATAACAGCATTGGGAATAACTTGTCTTCTTCCATGAGAAAGTGTCTGGCCATATTGACGCTAAAATCGTTAAACGCGATCTCTGCGGTTGACCAGTTTTTTTCAGATGCGGCCTGCTCTGCGATGGCGAATGCCACGTCACATTCGCGATGACCTGTGCTCATAAAATCAGCAATATTTTGCATTTCAATAACCCCATAAAATTACCGCGAGAGAATTATTTCTATAATTGAGTTAAAGTTGAATGAATAGCATTATACATTAATAACATGTACAATGAATACATGTATAAATTGTATATATGATAATCGTTTGATAGCTTAATAAGCAATTTTGATAAGGTATTAAATGATGGCATATGCCTACCATAAAGACATATAACGATATGCGTTACTCCTCCGACTCTTGCGATTCCCGATAGATAAAGATCAGCATGGCAGGCGGGTAGACTATTTAATTGATTCCCAATATATATTTATTACATGAGAGTTGTTATATCAAATCAGGCTACCGTATCTCAAACAACACTAACGGAACATCTGAAGGTTTGTGCGCGTAACCAGCTTGAAGCAATGCTGCAAAGTGATGGTGGGGTATTGGGTAGAGTCGAAAGCTAGTTGAGGCGTAAGATAAGTGGTCTGTCACCTTGATAAGAAATTATACCTTCCCAGCCATGCGCTTTGGCTAGTCGGATTTAGGCCGTTCTTTATACTTGCGCTAATATCAGGCTTGAGTTTGCCGCTAGCGTGGGCATTGATGTATTCAGGCATGATAGCCGCACCAAAAACAGAATATTCCATGGTGCAGTGGCACGCTCATGAAATGTTCTTTGGATTCGGTTGGGCGGTTCTAGGTGGGTTCTTGCTGACCGCAACCAAAAACTGGGTAAAGGTGCGCGGGTATTCTGGTTATGCGCTGATATTTCTCGCAGTTGCTTGGCTCTTCGAGAGGTTGGGGATGTGGTTTCAGGGGGTATGGCCGCCAAATTTATTCCTGATTGCCAATAACCTGTTCATCGTAGCTATCTCAGGAATGCTGGTCAGGACGCTGATAAAAGGACGCAAGGAAGACGCCTACAAGGACAACTACTTTTTTCTTCTGATGCTTCCAGTGTTTCTGGTTTCGAAGAATCTGATGCTGAGTCACGATTACTTTCAGATTGGCTGGAGCATGGTCATTGGCCTGTTCCGAATGGCATTTCTGGTGATGCTTGAACGGACTTTGCCCCAATTTATGAAAAGTGCCTTTCAGATTTCGATCTATATGAATCCATTGCTGAACAGGGCTATTAAGATAACTGGGATGCTATTGGTATTCGAAAGCCTGATGTCTCAACAAATATCAGGTTGGATCTCGCTAATACTTTCGATTTTTCTAACGTATCGATTTATTCGCTGGAAACCAACTTTGGCGATGCGGCGGATTGAGCTTGCAATCATGTATTTTGGCTACATGGCACTGACTGCACAACTTCTGATTGCTTTTCTAGGGAATATTTTCCATCCGGAATGGTCGATTTCCACGGCTATCCATGTATTTACATTTGGTGTAATGGGTTTGATCATACCTGCCATGCTGATCAGAATTGCGAAGGGGCACACAGGGAGAAGAGTAATTTTTGACATGTTTGACAAGATCGCATTGTGGCTCATGCTGTTGGGCTTTGTTTTGCGTATCATCGCGCCGAAGTTCTTTTCCATTGAATATGGCAACTGGATATTCCTCTCAGCATCGTGCTGGTTCTTGTGCTTTTCGCTGCTCTCCTGGCGTTATATCCCATTCCTAATCCAACCGCGGGTCGATGGAAAGGAACACTAGATTTTTATCCTCGCTCAAAAAAATTCATACTATGTTATGTACAAGAAGTGCTTCTGGGATCTGCAGAAATTCATTAAAGCTACTGCTTATGCAATGATTGGTCCGGCAGTAGCAGATACTTTTCCGGACCTTCCTTATTGCCTCTCAGGTATCGATAGACAGTAATACCCTGCCCATCCTGATCGAATATGATCTCGAAGTATTGGTAATTCTTGAAAACTTCCTCGATATTCAAAAATTGGCCTGGTTTCCAGGGTTTTTGCCCAGGGTCGAAATCTTCGAAATAATATGACGTTCCGGGTGTGTATATGTTTGTGAACGAAGATGCGCTAGCTACACAGGAAAATACAAGAAGGAGATGTAATGCGAGGGTATAAAAATATTTAGGCATGCTCTATTTGCCGTCAAAATGAAAAATTGAGTTCGGCAGTTGCATTTCGGCCTGGTAGCAGAAAGTAAGAATAAGCTTTTACGTTCAGCAGATTGTTTATTGACATGCTGCCCTGCACAGTTTTTGAGAATGAATATCCGAGTTTGGCATTCACAATTGTGTGTGCATCATAACTGCCCGGTACACCTTCTACTGTATCGGTGTTATGGGCAGTCCAGAATATGTGGCTGACATAGCGCGCGCTTAAGTAACCCGACCATGCACCGCGCTTCGCCGTAAGTCCTATGCCGGCGATATTCCTGGGTGAGTCGGTTAACCGCTTTCCTATGCTCCCGGGATCTGTGGCATTTTCAAGTATCACTGAATCGATGTAGGCGTAGTTGGCATCTGCTTCAAGCCAGTTCATCAATCTACCGGAGGCTCCCAGTTCTATCCCGCGTATTCTGGCTTTGCCGGCATTGATGCGAAGCGAAAGGGTGGAAGAAACCTGCTGCAAGTAGATCAGGTTGCTGAG
>JAHEDW010000067.1 GCA_024641025.1 Gallionella sp. | reverse complement strand
ATACGTGCCAACGCTTGCGAATCCCGATGCTACCTAATAATCGCAGCCTGAATCTATCTAATGCCGCTGCGGTGGTTGTGTATGAAGCTTGGCGACAGTGCGGATTTGATGGCGCATAGCCTTTCCACACCCTGAGCTTAAAATCATGAAAGATAACCGGAGCTTGTTCTATGTGCAGTTAGGCCTTCACTTTGCCACAACCGAGTAGTGCAAACTTTGCAGTGTCTTTAACTAAGATTGGATTACTTACCTTTTGTCACATATTTTCGCAGCAACCTGCGGCTATTGCATTTGGTCGCATGGCCTGCCTCTACATTTTTCCTCTAAGAAATATCTCGAGCAGATCATTCAAAAATCTTTTTCCAATTGCTGTCGGTGCTATTCGGTGATAATTCCTGGAAAGCAATCCACGATCTCCCGCAACTGCCAGTTCATCTCGAATCGCGAGCAATGACAAACTGGTTCGCTCCTGAAATAACGTACTATCGATTCCCTCATTTAGCCGCAGCGCATTCATCATGAATTCGAAGGGAAGCTCCTCAAGCGAAACCTTGAATTCGTTTTGTATCGGAGCTGCCTGAGCGACATTCTGCACATACGCTTGTGGTTGCTTGTAGCGTTCCTGGCGAATGATCCTCTCTGGAAAGCTCAATTTGCTGTGAGCGCCCGCGCCAATACCAATATAATCTCCAAACATCCAATAATTGAGATTATGTTTACTACGAAACTTTGGTCGCGCAAATGCAGAAGTCTCATAATGTTGATAGCCCTGAACAGCAAGAGTATCCTCAATCAATAGCTGCATGTCGCTACTCAAATCGTCATCTGGCAATTCGGGTGGACTATGATGGAACAGAGTATTAGGTTCGAGCGTAAGGTGATAACAGGACAGATGCTGAGGCGAAAAAGCCAGCGCAGTATGCACATCCTGAAACAGGTCTTCCAAGGTCTGATTCGGTAGCGCGTACATCATATCAAGGTTGATGTTCTCGAAATGTTGCTGCGCGATTCCAATCGCGCGCTTAGCCTCATCAGAAGTGTGAATACGTCCTAGTGCCTGCAGATGAGTGTCGTTGAAACTCTGGATACCCATCGACAATCGATTTACTCCAGCGTCCAGATAAGCAGCAAATCGTCCGGATTCAACTGTTCCGGGATTGGCTTCCAACGTGATTTCGGCATTAATATCTAGAGGCAGCAACATGCGTACCTGACGCAATATTTTCTCAACACTCTTGCCGCTTAACAAACTTGGCGTCCCACCGCCGAAAAATACCGTATAGACCTTACGACCCCAGATCAATGGCAAAGAAAGCTCGAGATCGCGGATCAGCGCTTCAACATATTCTTGCTCCGGAAAAGAACCACGTGCCTCGTGGGAGTTGAAATCGCAATACGGACATTTGCGCACACACCAAGGGATGTGTATGTACAGCGAAAGCGGTGGCAGTGCTTTAAAATTCACTGCCTGCGACCTCATGCTAAATTGGTGCAGGGTATGGATGGTCATGTTTGGAATGATAAAGCGTACTTTCTGGGGCTATACAGATTGCGATACTGACGGTTGATTATAATTATCGAAGGAACGAGTGCCTACTCGTTTATTGTTGACTTACAATACTGCACTAGTAAATTTGCCGCCTGAGAGTCCCAGTTACTTTAGACGAATTACCTGCACAAGGGCAATAACATGATCAATTCCCCCGAGATATTGAAGATTCTTGAATCAGCACCCTTGTTCCTGGGCATACCTAATCAACTACTTGCCAAGCAAATAAGCGAATCTAGAACGCAACCCCTGCCTGCAGGTCAAATTCTGCTGGTTCCAGGACAGTCGAATAATACAATTTATATCATATTGTCCGGACGTCTGCGCATCCAGTCACAAGAGTCTACTGACGAGGTTATCGCGATCTTAGGTGAAGGAGAATGTGTCGGCGAAATGTCGATGTTAGGAAATGAGCCCGTCTCTGCTTTTGTCGTAGCCGCCACAGACTGCAATCTGCTTGCGATTGACCATGCCACGATGTGGGAATTGATCAATAATTCCCATGCTGCCGCTCACAACATGCTAAACATACTCACACGACGTATACGCCAAACCAACGTGATCGCTTCCGAAAACCTTGAACATCAGCAAGGGTTCTCAGGAAGTTCGATAGTGGATGAACTGACCGGCCTTTACAATCAGCGCTGGACACAGCAAAAATTTGAGCGTCATCTACGCCGTGGAATTGTTGGCAACAAAACGAGCTGTCTATTGCTGATTGAGATGGATCATCTTAAAGAATTTACTAAAAGACACGGTCAGCTTGGCAGCGATCAGGCACTGAGGGATATTGCTTACGCGTCACTGTCCTGTCTTCGCCCAGATGACCAGGCGGGACGACACAGCGACGAAAAATTCGCGATCTTTCTGCCGAACACCTCCCTGAATGATGCATGCAATGCTGCGGACAGGCTAAGGACTTATGTCAGCCGGTCTTTGGTCGTCCTGCCCAGCGGAGACGCCTTACCTTCAATTACGGTATCGATAGGTGTCAGTCAGGCTCGCTCGGAAGATACATTAGTGAGCCTTTTCGATCGCGCCGAGGATGCCTTGCAGCTTGCAAAGGATAATGGCGGCAACTGTATAGAAACAGCGCAATAGCAATCTAGCAAGCAAAAATATACTATGAACCCTGTAATTTATTCAGTAGTTCCCTGAGCGCCTTGCCGCGATGACTGATGGCATTTTTTTGTTCTCTGTCCAGTTGTGCGCTGGTCTTGCCAAGCTCAGGCAACCAGAACAGCGGGTCATAGCCAAAACCACCTTCACCGTCAGGCTTTAGTGCGATCTCGCCATGCCATTCACCTTCAGCGATCAGGGGTTGCGGATCCCTGGCATGATGCATCAGTATCAATACGCAATAATAATGAGCCCTGCGATCGGTGACTCCTAGCATGGCACGAAGTAATTTGTCGTTGTTGCGTACATCGGATCTCGGGTTGTCTCCGGCATAGCGCGCAGATAGTACACCTGGAGCACCATCAAGCGAAGTGATGCATATACCCGAGTCGTCTGCTAGCGCTGGCAATCCACTCAACAGACTGACATGGCGTGCCTTGGCAAGTGCATTCTCAATGAAGGTAGGATGAGGCTCGTCTGCTTCACTGATACCGAGCTGTGCCTGAGTCAGCACCTCGATGCCGAGGGGTTGCAATAGAAACTGGAATTCGCGCAACTTACCGGGATTGTTTGAAGCGATTACGAGTTTTTGCATGGTCAAGCAATCCTTCTCTCGCAACTCCATACTTACAGCAAAAACATTAGATGCAATTCAATCACTCTCAAGTGCTTCCCGCTGCATCAAGATCAATTCGGCGATTCCGCCTTTAGCAAGCTCCAGGAGGATATCCATCTCCTCACGGCTAAAAGGATGTCCTTCAGCGGTACCCTGCACTTCGACAAAATGTCCGCTTCCCAGCATCACCACATTCATGTCGGTATCGCACTCGGAGTCTTCAAGGTAGTCAAGATCAAGCAATGGTGTATCCTGATATATCCCGACCGAAATCGCAGCGATGTAATCCTTGAGTGGGGATTCGGTGATCAACCCGCGACTCAGTAATTCCCTTACCGCATCGTACATTGCAACGAATGCGCCAGTGATACTCGCGGTTCGCGTGCCTCCGTCCGCTTGGATCACGTCGCAGTCGATCTGTATGGTTCGTTCTCCAAGCTTTTTCAGGTCTATTACGGCGCGCAAGCTTCGTCCGATCAGCCTCTGTATTTCCTGGGTGCGTCCGGATTGTTTACCCTTGGCAGCTTCGCGGTTCATTCGTTCGCCGGTTGAACGGGGCAACATGCCGTATTCCGCCGTGACCCAACCTTCGCCACTTCCTTTTTTATGTGGGGGCACACGCTCTTCTACACTAGCCGTGCAGATGACCTTGGTATCGCCACACTCGATTAGTACCGATCCTTCGGCATGCTTAATATAATTGCGGGTGATGCGTATCGTACGCAACTGATTGGATAATCTACCACCGGTACGCATAATTGAATCTCTGGAAGGAATAGTATTTGGGTTAAGTTAAGAAATCTTCAGAATATTTGAAATCGGCTTGCTGGTTTCATGAGGTGTCTCGCTGTCACCCCATCGCATCGCCAAACCGGTGACATTATCAGAATGACCGCTTTCACGTTCCAAAGCCAGAGAGATCAGTTGATCCAGCACTTCCGTCACAGGGCGTGAAGCGAAAGCGTCAACCAGTTCCGTGTCAGTAAAGGGTGACCACAGGCCATCGCTGCCAAGCAACAGGACATCCCCAGTTTGGAGGGAAACTGGCCCGCCTGGCTCCATATAATAGATTTCGTCACTTCCGCCCAAACAATTGGTTATCTGGTTGCGATGTGGGTGAACCCGGGCCTCGGCAGCATTTATAACGCCAGACTCCAACCACTGTGAAACAACCGAATGGTCATACGTACGAGTCAACACCTTACCATCTCTCAACACGTAGAGGCGAGAATCACCGGCATGCCCCCAGTACAGCTTGTTGTCTTGCACTATTGCAGCAACGCAAGTCGAACCGGGAAAACCACCCAACCCCATCTGGTGGGAAAAATCAACGATGCGCTCATGAGCGCCTCTCATGGTGTCCACAAGAAATTTCATGGGATCAGGAATGCGAAGTTGTGCTTGTTGCTCAAAGCACTCAGCAAAGGTGTCGACAATTGCTCCCGCTGCCAACTCTCCCTTCAAGTGACCGCCCATACCGTCTGCCAATACCATCAACAATGCATCGTTGCTGTAAGCATAAGAGACACGGTCTTGATTGAATTTGCGATTACCTATGTGACTAGCCTGATGTATCGAGAAGTTCATAATTTGCGGGTTCATCCAATAATTCGTCAGTATGTAATCGTAATATAATGCGGCGCTCCAGCACAGCTTTTTTTCTAGGAGTCCCAAATGATACTGAGCATGACCGGTTATGCCACAACCAGCGCCGAACTGGACTGCTGCTCTTTGACCCTGGAGCTGCGTACCGTAAATCATCGTTATCTTGACCTCCAGTTGCGCATGCCTGATGAGTTGCGAGGCTTCGAAGCAATGCTGCGCGAGGCGATTATGTCGCAATTATTGCGCGGCAAGGTGGAGTGTCGAATCAACTATGCAGTGCGAAAGGCAAACAACAAAACAACATTGAATATCGACTTGCTGCAGCAACTTGCCACATGGAATGCTGAAGTAAGGACAGCGCTACCTGATGCTGGGTCATTGAATGTATCAGATATATTGCACTGGAATGGCATACTTGAAACACCCGTGGCTTCCAGGGAAGTATTACAAGCCACCCTACTCAACCTGATGAATGTCGTATTGAAAGAACTTTCCGCTGCGCGCGCCCGTGAAGGTGAAAAACTCAAGGCATTCCTGTTACATCGAGTAGAGAGTATCGAGGCGCTGCGCAACAGCGTTGTCCCTCTTGTTCCAGCGGCTATTGCTGCTTATGAACAAAAGCTTACAGCACGCCTTCGCGAAGCATTGCTGAATGTTCCGAAGGATATTTGGGACGAGCGTATTCGACAAGAAATCACACTGTTTGCAGGCAAAATTGATGTGGATGAAGAATTATCGCGTTTGGCAAGCCACCTGTCAGAAATGCGCCGTATCCTCTCCCAAGGCGGCGCTGTTGGAAAACGACTGGATTTTCTGATGCAGGAATTGAACCGTGAAGCCAACACGCTGGGCTCTAAATCAGTTGACGCGGAAGTTTCCCGTTGTGCAATGGAAATGAAGATACTAATCGAGCAGATGCGTGAGCAGATTCAGAACCTGGAATAATTGCCGCAAGTATAGGTCAAATTTCCAGAAATTCGGCATTCAAGCAAAGTGCGGGTACCATGTATATGGTATATGAATGACGATAATATCTATCCTGAAAGTTATCTCAATACGAACTTAATATAGGTGCATCGAACAATGTCAGGAAATCTGTTTATCATCAGCGCACCCTCTGGAGCAGGGAAAACTAGTCTTGTACAGGCCCTTCTCAACATCAATCCACAAATTGACTTGTCAGTTTCCTATACGACACGTGACCCGCGTCCTGGGGAACATAATGGCAAGGATTATCATTTTGTCAGTCGCGAGATATTTCTAGCCATGGCAAAGCGTGGTGAATTTCTGGAAAGCGCTGAGGTCTATGGAAATCTATATGGGACATCACAAACCTGGATCAGCCACGAGAATAACAGGGGACGCGACATTTTGCTGGAGATCGACTGGCAAGGTGCGGCTCAGATTCGACGGATTTTTCCTGAAAGCATAAGCATATTTATCTTACCCCCGTCGAAACAAGCACTTGAAGATCGCCTAAAAAGGCGCGGAAAGGATAATGATGCTGTGATCGCCAAACGCATGGCAGCGGTGAGAGAAGATGTCGCACATATTGCCGAGTTTGATTATGTTATCATCAACGACAACCTGAACGAAGCCTTGCGCGAACTCAACGCGGTAGTACTTTCCACCAAACTTCGTAGAGAACGGCAATTATCCCGACATCAGGATTTAATCAACCAATTACAGAACCCGGAGTAATCATGGCACGCATCACCGTAGAAGAATGTTTGACACAGATTCCCAACCGCTTCGAACTGACGTTGGCTGCTGCATACCGTGCACGACAGCTGTCCAATGGCGCGGCCCATATGGTGGAAGTCAGCAAAGACAAGCCAACCGTTATCGCTTTGCGTGAAATCAGTGAAGGCAAGGTTGGCAAGGAGATACTCAATCGCGGCCAAGCATAATTGAAGGATTTCTGCATACCTTAAAATCGCTGTATTTTCCCGGCATCCCAACAGATTAAGGTTGGTTCTCCACGAAAAAACGCCAACCCGCGCAAAACATCAACATGGCGTGGTAAAAATTCATGGTGCCACATATGATTGGCATGTCAGCTAGAATTGTTTCCCACTATGAAGCAATTGCGATGACATCTGGATTTTTAGGGGCACCCTTGTATGGCCGATGTAGATTTACTGATAAAGGAGCTCTCCTCCTACCTTAAGCCGCAGGATGTAGACCACGTCCGTGTGGCCATCGAATTCAGCCGTGCAGCGCATCAGGGCCAGATGCGCCAATCCGGCGACCCATATATATCCCATCCTATCGCTGTTGCAAATATTCTTGCACCTTTACACATTGATGCTCAGGCTATCATTGCCGCACTTTTGCACGACGTAGTCGAGGACACCGAGGTCACCACCGAGCAAGTTTCTGAAAAATTTGGCAAACCAGTTGCAGAATTGGTCGAAGGCCTGAGCAAACTCGACAAAATCAAGTTCGAAACCCTTCAAGACGCCCAAGCTGAGAATTTTCGCAAGATGCTGCTGGCGATGGCCCGCGATGTCCGCGTCATTCTTATCAAGCTTGCTGATCGCCTGCACAACATGCGGACACTGGGTTCTATGTCACGCGAGAAAAGCGAGCGCATATCTCGCGAGACCATGGAAATCTATGCCCCGATTGCCAACCGTTTGGGTCTCAATGACATATACAGGGAATTGCAGGACCAAAGTTTTATGCATCTGCACCCTAACCGATATGCGGTTCTGAACAAGGCATTAAAAGTCGCTCGCGGTAACCGGCCGGAGGTAGTTGACAAGATACTCGAAGCGATACGCCTTCGTCTTGCTGAATATCACATCAAGGCGGAAGTCACCGGCCGGGAAAAAAACATTTACAGCATCTACGAGAAGATGCAGACCAAATCTTTGGCTTTTGCCGAAGTACTGGATATCTATGGATTTCGTGTATTGGTCAACGATTTTGCTTCATGTTATATCGCTTTGGGTGCCCTGCACGGTTTATATAAACCGATCCCGGGAAAGTTCAAGGATTATATTGCCATTCCCAAAATGAACGGCTACCAATCACTACATACCACCTTATTCGGACCATTTGGCACCCCGATTGAGATCCAGATACGTACATACGACATGCATCGGATCGCTGAGGCAGGCGTTGCCTCCCACTGGCTTTACAAGAGCAGCCATGATTCAATCAATGACCTACACAAGAAGACTCATCAGTGGCTACAAGATCTACTGGAAAGCCTAAGCCAAAGCAGTGACTCTGCCGAATTTCTTGAGCATCTCAAGGTGGATCTGTTCCCGGATGAGGTATATGTTTTCACGCCCAAGGGGAAGATTCTTTCGCTACCCAGAGGCGCAACCGGAGTGGACTTTGCCTACAGCGTGCACACCGACATCGGAAATCGCTGTATCGCAGTTAAAGTAAACCATGAACTGGTGCCTTTACGAACCGAGCTCAAGAATGGAGATCGAGTGGAAGTCATCACGGCTCCACACGCCAGACCGAATCCTGCCTGGTTGAGTTATGTTACAACCAGTAAAGCACGTAGCAATATCCGACATTTTCTTAAGACGATGCAGTCCGGTGAATCGGCTCAACTAGGTGAACGCCTGCTAAATCAAGCACTGCTAGGATTGGGTGTCAAACCACAGGACATGAATGATTCACATTGGAACAAGCTACTGAAGGATACAGGGGTAAAAACGCGCCAGGATATCCTTGCAGATATCGGACTTGGCCGTCGATTCAATGTGGTCGTCGCTCGCCAGCTGGCAAGCATCGGAGAGGCAGTTTCGAGTGAAACTACTACCCCGGCCATCACGATACAGGGCACTGAAGGAATGGCAGTGCAGTTCGCGCAGTGCTGTCGCCCGATTCCCGGCGATCCGATCATTGGCGTGATTAAAAGTGGCCAGGGTCTGATCGTTCATACCCACGACTGCCCCACCTTGCGACGTGGGCGCAGCAGTAGTGAACAATGGTTGGATGTCGTATGGGACAAGAATATCAGCCGACCATTCAACGTCAATATAAAATTACTGGCCGAAAACAAGCGCGGTGTTCTTGCAAAGGTCGCTGCAGCGATTGCAGAAGCCGGCGCCAACATAGAGAACATCAGCTTCACTCATGAGGAACGGCTTACAGCTCTGCACTTCACGCTGGAAGTGAATAATCGCCTACACTTAGCCAATGTAATGCGGAGCCTACGCAGGATTCAGGAAGTCGTTCGTATTATTCGAGTAAAAAATGTCCCCGGATAGCATCGATGCAAAATTTTCGATGCTAGTCTTCCAATCGAACTAATTTGTGTTTTGAATTTGTAAGCGTCGGATTTCATGCCATATCAAACAACAACAATTCTGCAAACACACCTTCTGCCAGTTCAATATATTCCTCATTACTGTACATCAGTGCATCTCCGGCTTGGAGATTCCGGCCATTCGCATTTATGGAGCCTCGCGCCACATGCAGATAGATTCTCCTCCCTGCAGCTATGGGATAATTGAGCTTATCCGACCCATTCAGCAAAGTGGCAAAAATTCGAACATCCTGATGGATGCAGAGCGAACCAACCACCTGATCCGGAGAAGCCAACTGGCACCAGCGACCAAGTTTATCTGATTCACTGAAAGCCTTTTGTTGGTAGCCCGGTGACAGATTATCCTGAGCGGGAAAAATCCAGACTTGCAACAGGTGAACAACCTCCGAAGCCGAGAAATTACTTTCACTGTGAGTCACCCCTGTTCCTGCACTCATTACTTGCACTTCCCCAGCACCGATCTGCTCTCTATTGGCCATACTGTCCTGGTGGCTCAGCGTCCCTTCCAGGACATAGGTTAGTATTTCCATGTTGCGGTGCGGATGCATGCCAAAACCGCTTTTAGGTTGCACAATATCTTCGTTGATCACCCTCAGACTGGCATAGTGAACATGAGCAGGGTCTTGATAATCTGCGAACGAGAAGCTATGCCAACTTTCCAGCCAATTGCGCTGGGAATAGCCACGTTCAGAAGATTTGCGCTGGATTATCATATATACCTCCATAATGCTGTAGCAACTTCAGCATTGCTGATGCCTTATCCAAGGTTTCTTGGTACTCTGAGACCAAGTCTGAATCCGCTACGATTCCTCCACCAGCCCAGCAGCGTATCTTATTGTCCGCATAAACCAATGTTCGAATGGCGATATTGGTATCCATATTGCCATCAAAGCCGATGTACCCTATCGCTCCGCAATAAATACTGCGTCTGACGGGCTCAAGTTGCTCTATGATTTGCATGGCTCTCAGCTTTGGCGCCCCTGTGATAGAACCACCTGGGAAACAGTTACGCAACAAATCCAAAGCATCTTGTTCTTGTGTAATTTTCCCTTTAATCGTGCTGACCAGATGATGCACATTGGCAAAACTTTCAACTTGAAATAATTTTGGTGTCTGTATCGATCCCGTAATGCAGCTTTTGCCCAAGTCGCTGCGTAGCAGATCTACAATCATCAGATTCTCTGCACGGTCTTTTGGGTGATTGCGAAGTTCATCTGCCAGCAGGCGGTCCTGCAGCTTATTTGTGCTGCGTGGGCGAGTGCCCTTGATCGGCTTAGTTTCTACGCTACCGTTATGAACGCTGATGAATCTTTCAGGTGAATTGCACATGATCAGGGCTTGCGGAAAGTTCAGGTAAGCCGAGTATGGCGCAGGGTTAAGGCTTCGCAGTCTTAGGTAAGCACCAAATGCATTTCCAGAAGCTGTCGCGCTGAAGCATTGTGAAAGATTAATTTGATAGCAATCTCCTGATTGCAGGTATTCTTGAACTTGCCTGAACGCTGCAGCGTAACCCTCAAATGTAAAACTTGAAGCAATTCGTCCATGAATCCTAAAAGAATCCGAGGGAAGAGCAGGCTTACCTTGAAGTCGATGCAATATTTTTGGCAATAACTCCGCAGTCTCTGCAAATTGCTGCCTGGATACTAGTCGTGCTGTCTGCTGCTGATGGTCTAGCACCAAGGCCCAATCGTAGATTCCAACAGCCAATAAAGGCAACGACTCTTCTTCGTTATCAACGTCAGGCAAATTCATTAACCTAAGGGAAAGGTCATAGCTCCAATAGCCAAGTGCTCCACCGGCAAATGGTACATCCGGCAGGGGATCAAGCTGTTCTCCCAGTAGTTCGCGCACCAAGGAAAAGCTATCGTGATCGGCTGCTTGATAAAGAAGCAACGTATCCATTGGCGCTGCCGTTACAATTTCAAAACGCTCCATACCGCAACTATCAAGCCACACTGACCAAGGCAGATCTGACACAGCAGCATAGAAAAGCGTAGCGTCCTTCTGGTATGGCAACTCGACGCAATAGATGCTCATTTCTTTTCTGTGAATGGTTCCTGCACTCAATAATACAATGCTAGCCGAGAATGGTATTTAAGTAGAGGCAATATTTGGAAGATTGGGTCGCAGCTTGAATAAATCCAGTTGGTATCACCATAAGTAATATGGGATTATCTTCAGCATCTTACTCAATTGAGATTCTATGCAATCGCATAGCACGACTCTAACCGTAATGTCGGTGGTTGACACTGAAATTTTTTAGAAACATTGGCAATACCGCATCACTCATTTGTAATGCAACTCTCCAAACACTCCGAAGATATGCTGCTCACTGACCAGAACGAGCAGATTTAATAGATTATAGTTGTGTAAGTACAATGACCCAGAGGGTATATCACCCGTAAGAAAACATCATTTTTTGTCAAGAATACCAAACCACACCAACACGAGGATGATGAAATAAAAAGGCGCACGCACCGATTAGTGCGCCTAAAAGCACAGGTATAACTGCGGCTAGCCCCTTACTGCCGAAGCATCTGGGGCTGCTGCCACAGCCTATACCTAGATCAGTTCGGCTTACCGATTCCCGGTGTAGGGAAAGGCCATGTTGCAGCCGGACGAACAGGTGCTGGAGTCGAAGGTGCCGGCATCGATGGCTTGGATGCCACAGATGGAGCTGGCTTCTTAGCTGCTGGCTTCTTGGCTGCTGCCTTTTTAGCTGCTGGCTTCTTGGCTGCTGCCTTTTTAGCTGCTG
>JAHEDW010000066.1 GCA_024641025.1 Gallionella sp. | reverse complement strand
TCGGAAAATGCGGCATACATGATGGCAAAGCCACCAGCGAGTATGGGTGCACGATCCGGTCGCAATCCGATCAGGTTGAGCTTCTGTGCATCACCAACTTTGAGCAAGTGAATACGAAGCATTTCCAGTCCTTCGCGCGTTATGCCGTCTGTGCTGAAACCGTTCAAGTCAAGGATGTCGGCAAGTGATCTTGCGGTTCCTGACGATCCGATCGCTTGCTGCCACTGCCCTTTGAAATCTGCTGTAATAGCCTGTAATTCGCTGCGCGCAGCGAGCTCTGCTTGCTTTAGGTTCTGTTTGTTGATCTTTCCATCGGTGAAGAAGCGGCTGGTGAAGCTGACACAACCCATGTAAAGACTTTCAAGCTTGAGTGGTGTGAGCCCTTTGCCGATAATGAACTCGGTCGAGCCGCCGCCAATGTCCATAACCAGCAGGTTGTCGTCTGTTTGTGGCAATCCATGCGCCACGCCGATATAGATCAGTCGTGCCTCCTCGAGTCCGGAGATCACCTCTATCGGGAAACCAAGCACATGTTCGGCTTGGGGAATGAAGTCGGGTGCGTTTTTAGCGACTCTCAGTGCATTGGTGGCAACTGCACGTACCGCTTCCTGAGGTAGGTCGCGCAGGCGTTCAGCGAAAAGGCTAAGGGCAGCAAGCGCACGTCGTTGAGCATCGGCATCGAGAAATCTCTCCGGAGTGAGACCGGCGGCCAAACGTACCTGTTCACGCAAGCCGTCCAGCATGTAGAGCTGCTCACCTTCGACACGCGCGATTTGCAGCCGAAAACTGTTCGAACCTAGATCAACCGCGGCAAGTATGGGTTGTTGATGCACTAGTGATTGATTTCCTGGTCTATCTCATCGACGGTGATATGGCGGACATCCCGCCCCTTGACCATGTAGATGACATACTCAGCCATGTTCTTGGCATGATCGCCGATGCGCTCGATCGCCTTTGCCACGAACAGGATCTCCAATGATGTCGAAATGGTGCGTGGGTCTTCCATCATGAAAGTGATCAGATAGCGCATGATGGCACGAAACTCGTCGTCTACCTGATCATCCTGGCGTACCACTTGAGCTGCCAGAACCACATCAAGGCGCGCAAACGCATCCAGGGACTTACGCAACATGTCAACCGCAATCTCAGCGGCATGCTTGATCTCCTGATAGCGGGGCACCGCGAAACCCTGCTTTTGGGACAGTAGCTTAGCCATGCGCGAGATCTTTTCAGCCTCGTCGCCGATGCGCTCAAGGTCAGTGATGGTCTTGATCACCGCCATTACCAAACGCAAATCTCCGGCGGCAGGTTGGCGGCGCGCAATCACTTGGCTGCATGCCTCATCTATCTTGACTTCCATCGCGTTGACGCGATGATCGTCCTCGATTACCCGGTTCATCAAGGCAACATTGCCGCTGACCAGGGAATCAACGGCACTCTTGATCTGACTCTCCACCAGGCCGCCCATCTGCAGCACGCTGGCGCGGATTGCTTCGAGGTCGGCATCGAACTGACGGGAAATATGTTCACTACTCATGATTTGATCCTTAAAATGATGCTAATGCCCAGCATAAACTGCACATGTTAAACGCAGGTGACAGTACTAAGCTGTCATCTTTTTAACGCCTTCCGAGGTACCAAGCAGCAGCACATCGGCAGCCCGACGCGCGAACAAGCCGTTGGTGACGACACCCGCGATATGGTCCAATTTGGATTCCAAATCGACAGGGTTCATGATGTTCATTCCATGCACATCGATGATGATATTGCCGTTGTCGGTGATGAAACCCTCGCGCAACTTGGGTTGACCACCCAGTGCAACCAATTGCCGAGCCACGGAACTACGGGCCATGGGAATCACTTCGATCGGCAACGGGAACTTGCCCAGAACGTCCACCAGCTTGCTGGCATCGCAAACGCAGATGAATTTCCTGCTAGCAGCCGCTACGATCTTTTCACGGGTGAGCGCTCCACCGCCCCCCTTGATCATGTGCATGTGGCGGGTGATTTCGTCCGCACCATCGACATACACCGGCAGGTCACCCGCATCGTTCAGGGATAACACCTCGATACCATGCCCCTGCAATCTTTTTGCCGAAGCCTCAGAGCTGGCTACAGCGCCGCGTATTTTGTGTTTGATTTGAGCCAGTTCATCGATAAAGAAATTGGCAGTGGAGCCGGTACCGACACCGACGATGCAATCAACTGGAACATATTCGATCGCGGCTTTGGCGACGGCGCGTTTTAGTTCATCCTGGCTCATCATGCTGCTTTCCTTTTATCAGTAATATTAATTTGTACCCGCGATTATTGCAGGATTTGAAAACTTTGGGGAGTGTTGCTGAATTATCCAGAATATTGGACAAGATAGTAATCGGCAGTATTCCAAACTCCATACATTCTCGTCGGATCAGATTTTTCAGAATCAAGGCTTACCATTGGTAAGTGATACCGATTGAAGCAACAGGCCACAAGTTGAAATAGCTTAGGTCGCTTTCGATCTGGACACGTTCTGCTTCCAGGTTGGCTTCGAATTGTGGACACGATGTAATGACAAGCGGATTACAAGTGGCGGACATGTCGACCCTGGGTTTGCCCTGAAAAAGAACACCGATATCTGTGGTCAAACCCCATCCCTTGCTTGTTGCCACTGGATTACCCCAGCCTATGCCAACATAGGGTGCCGCTGCATTAAATGACATCTTGCCTTGCAAGTTGCTAATTCCGGATGCCGAATATGGTACGCCGTTGATAGTGTAAATGCCGCCTGTGGGATTTCCTAGCATGCCGACCTTGTTATTGTCGAAAAATATACCAGCGGTTGCACGGAAGCTTCCTTGCAAGGGATACCAGTCAGCTAAAGCGCTGGCAGTTTGCAATTCCGCATCCATGTCATAGTTAACGCTAGTGATATTGGCATTGGCCTTATAGCTGTAACCGTTGATACCAAAACGGGTGTTGATGCTGTCTGAGATGCGCATGTTCAATTCAGCACCGATACCAAGCGTGCCGATTTTTCCCGTCAGGGCAACACCGGATCTATCCTCGTTTTCAAATAAAGTAGCAGTTTGCTCGCTGGTAACCTCAGGAGGAGGTTCAACGATCTGCGTTAATACTTCGACTTGAGGTTCCGGTTCGGGCTCGGGTACAGGGATTACTAAAGGCTCGGGTACAGGGATCGCAACTGGAATGGGCTCCGGCACTATGATGGCTGCAGGATCAACCGGTATCGAAAGCAGTTCATTGAAGGTGCCGACGGGTATCTCCGAAGCGGCGACTACCGCAGCCAGCGAGCCTGATGATGCTACGATTGCGGACTTGCCCGCGCCGATTACAGTCATGCCAGCAGGATTCGTCAAGGTGATCTTCCCAGCTTGTACCTGGCTGTATAAGGAATTGCCCTCCATGACGACCATGAATTCAGTGCCGCGAATCCCGAGGGTAGCATTCGGGGTCAAAAGTCTGAATGCTTGCTTGTTCCGTTGGCCGATCAATCCAGTGATAAAGCGCATGCCACCTTTGAGCATTGAGAAGATAATGTTGCTGTTCTCGATCTTTTTGGCATCGTATTGGTATTTGCGAACACGGAAGGAGGAGTTGGACTGTAATGTTACGATCTGACCGTCCTCGAATTTCAACAGTGCAGTGCTATCGTTGTCGGTCCTGATGACTGAGTCTGAAACGATGGGTTCGTGTCCCCCTACTCGATGCTCGGGATTTTCGCCCTGCTTGACATAGACGTTTCCTTGCGCCGCGAAAACCTGGCTGCCCAGATTTTCTGTCGACCTTCCCAATCCCTTCGCTTCGGTGTCCTGGGATGCAAATGAGAAGCCCGAAAACAAGGCGCAAATCACTATAATTACAACATTGACGAAGACCTGTTTTTGCTCGGATAGTCTAATCATTCTGTCATCTCGCTTTCGGAATTATTCATTCACAACCGTAATTATTGCAGGAATCCAAATGTATGTGGGGATTTGCTCGCATGAGGAGCAACTTTGATACAGTAAAACTGTAATGGTAATTACTGTGATTATTGGCATTCCGAAAATTGATAACTTGAATTTGAAGCAAGACTCTCTCGATGGATTTTCAGTCTAGTGATTGTTTAAGAGTCAGAGGTTGATAGTTAGGGTGGAAATTGCAACTTAGAAAGTTCAGCTAAATATCTAGTATGTCGTGTAAATGTATAATGAGTCCATGATATGAATATAGTATTCATTCATCTCAAGAATCGAAACGATTTGCTCTCAGGGAGGATGGACATGTCTAGAATAATAAAGAAATATTTCGCAGCTTTTCCTCTTGTTCTTGCATCGCTTGTTGCTATCTATCCGAATTCAGTGAAGGCAGCCGATGACTTGAAGCCATTCCCGGAAGCAGAAGTGGGTTATCGGCGGTTCGTCATGCATCTTCCTCCAGTCGATGTGCCAGAAGACCGTAAGGTTGAGATGATCTTTGGAAAGATGTTGGAAGTCGATTGCAACCGACATATGTTTTCAGGAAGGCTTGAAAGTAAGGTGGTACAGGGCTGGGGTTATCAGTATTATGTACTGGTAAATATAAAAGGACCAGCATCAACCATGATGGCCTGTCCGGCCGATGAGCAGAAGCGAAAAGATTTTGTCCGCGTCAGACTTGATTTTCAAGACGCCCAATTTGAATGGCAGCGGTACAACTCGAAGTTGCCGATTGTGGTCTATGTCCCGGACGGGATCGAAGTGCGATATCGAATCTGGTTGGCGAACCAGCAAACTGCCACAGCACTACAAGAATAAATGATTCTAGAGCTTGATTAAGTAATCCGAATAGGCGACGAAGCAACTATGCACACAACCCCACACGAATCCGCTTGCTAAGAGGCCGTATTTGTTTATTGGTATCCAGGGCTCGTAATTGATTGGCTATTGATACAGCAGGTACATCTCAAACTTCAAATCACGGCAAGAAGATGAAGGAAAACCTACCCACTTGGGTTTTACTTTCAAAAGCGTAATATTATCGCCGCACTAATATCTGTCTGAACGAAGCCGCTGCTGCTCAATTTTATGGTGCAACCGCCTGAACAGAACACTTCTGTGCTGGAATCCAGCGCTGTATAAATCCCGCGTACATCTACCCGCGCACCCAAGTTTTTGGAGAAAAATATCTTTGCACCGGTACCGAGCGAAATTGAAAAGCGATTTTCTGTGGAGTAGCCAGCGCGTTTTGGAGACATGCGCGTTAGTCCAAATGTACCCGTCAGAAAGGGACGAATGCGGTTGCCTTGAGGCAATATATAAATCCCGCCGATGTGGTAGTAATCGACCGAGAGATCGAACAATGGATTGGGTGTGAATAGGGGTTCGCCAGTCGACAAGTATGTGTTCTGTCTACTCAATAGGACCTCGATCTGCTTATCTGGCTCAAGGTCGAAATCAAGCACCAATCCGAAGGAATTTGAATCCCCGACTTTGAAATCGGTTGAGGTTGTGTTGTCGGTGAAGTTACCACCGAAGCGGTGGCCGATGTATGGAGAAATTTCGTCCGCTTGTGCGGGAGCCACCGCAGTCAACGCCAACAAGGGTAGCAAAAAAAGAAAATGCCCCAGCGCAGCGGCGAAGATCATCCTGGCAAACAGCTCATGAAACGAGAAGTATGGGGTAATGTTATCGAATCTTCGCTCGTACTTCATTGGATTCTCTTTATCCATTTCCGACGAATGATATCAGCTATCTTCAGGCTAGTCTCCATGTAGCAGTGGTAAAATGTTCTGAAAATGACAACAAATATAGGGGGCAACGATGCAAATCCGTACGGTCACAACTACGCCTTTCAACGACCAGAAGCCAGGCACATCCGGTTTGCGCAAGCGCGTGCCGACCTTTCAGCAGGCGAATTATCTTGAAAATTTCGTGCAATCAATTTTTGATACGATCGGAGTCCCATCTCGAGCGACGCTGGTGCTGGGCGGTGACGGACGTTTCTATAATCGAGAGGCAATACAGATCATTTTGAAGATGGCAGCAGCCAATGGCTTCGGCCGGGTACTGGTCGGCAAGAATGGCATCCTGTCAACACCCGCTGCCTCTTGTGTGATACGTAAATATAATACGCACGGTGGGATCATACTTTCTGCCAGTCATAATCCTGGCGGGCCGGATGGCGATTTCGGAATTAAGTACAACGCAACCAATGGCGGACCGGCGCCCGAGAAGATCACCGAGGCGATCTTTGCGCAAAGCAAAAAGATCTCGCAATACCGTATTGTCGATTCATCCGATGTGGCGCTCGACAAAGCAGGAGAATACAAGGTCGGAGACATGATGGTGTCGGTGATCGATCCGGTCAGCGACTATGCCGAATTGATGGAATCGTTGTTCGATTTCGACGCGATTCGTTCGCTACTGACCGGCGGTTTCCGCTTCCGGTTCGATGCGATGCACGCGGTCAACGGTCCATATGCCCAGGAGATATTCTCTCATCGATTGGGTGCTCCTTCAGAAAGCCTGATGAATGCGGTACCGTTGCCGGATTTCGGTGGCGGGCATCCTGATCCCAACCTGACATATGCGCACGAACTCGTCGAAGTCTTGTATGGCGAGAATGCCCCGGACTTTGGCGCGGCCTCAGACGGCGATGGCGACCGAAACATGATCCTGGGGAAACATTTCTTCGTCAATCCTTCCGACAGCCTTGCGATTCTTGCTGCCAATGCGTATCTGGTCCCTGGTTACAAAAATGGCTTGGCAGGTATAGCGCGCTCGATGCCGACGAGTGCTGCTGTGGACCGCGTAGCAAAAGCACTCGATATCCCCTGTTACGAAACCCCAACCGGCTGGAAATTCTTTGGCAACCTGATGGACGCTGGCAAGGTGACACTATGCGGAGAAGAGAGCTTTGGGACTGGGTCAGACCATGTACGTGAAAAGGATGGCCTTTGGGCGGTGTTGTTCTGGCTGAATATCCTCGCGATACGAAAGCAAACGGTGGAAGAGATCACTCGAGAACACTGGGCACGTTACGGACGTAATGTCTATTCGCGTCATGATTACGAAGGCATACCCACCGATGCGGCAAATGGTGTAATGAAGTTGTTGATGAGCAGCTTTACGAAGCTGCAGAATG
The DNA here is from genome assembly GCA_024641025.1 of Gallionella sp. GTDB lineage: Bacteria > Pseudomonadota > Gammaproteobacteria > Burkholderiales > Gallionellaceae > Gallionella. The sequence continues at coordinate 4,922 of JAHEDW010000066.1, read as the reverse complement.
CACAATTTGGGGACCTAAAAATCAAGCTTTGCGATGATTTCAGCTATACCGATCCGGTAGATGGTAGTGTCAGCAATGGGCAAGGTGTGCGCATCGTGTTCACTGATGGCTCGCGGATTGTGTTCCGCTTGTCCGGCACGGGTACCGAAGGTGCTACTTTGCGAATCTATCTGGAAGCTTTTGAGCCGGACGTTGCTAATCACCACCTCGATGCACAAAGCGCGCTGTCACAATTAATCGAGATCGCACTACAGATTTCTGAATTGCATCAGCGCACCGGACGCGATCGCCCTACCGTGATTACTTGAGCGGCTATAATTATGCTTAGCTGACAGTCCGTGCCTTATATGGCGGACAAATATTTTGCGGAGAACAACATGGCACACAAAAAGATCATTCAGACCCTGGATGCTCCAGCAGCAATAGGCACATATTCGCAGGCGATACGCATTGGCGACACGGTATATCTTTCCGGACAGATCGGGCTTGATGCGATTACGATGCAGCTGGTAGATGGTATCGACGCTCAAGTGCATCGCGTATTCCAGAATCTGCGCTCGGTGGCGAGTGCTGCGGACAGCAGTTTTGACGATATGATGAAACTAAACGTGTATCTCACCGATCTGGCGAATTTCACCAAGGTAAATGAGATCATGGCTACCTATTTTCGCCAGCCTTATCCTGCCCGTGCTGCAGTGGGGGTAGCAGCGCTTCCTCGTGGCGCGCTGGTGGAAATGGACGGAATATTGGTCATTCAGGACTAATTAAATTTCATCGTCGATACTGATTTGGTTTCCTTGCTCTCTCAAAGTCGTGCTAATAACTCTGCTAGCGCCGTTAGTACGGTGCCGCCTTGTTGTGCCTTTGAGCAGGAACCGGAATAGCGGACTGCTGTGCAACCGATTAAAATTTCTCCTGCGACACTTGCCAAGCTTGGCAAGCTTGGCATCCAACATCGCGCCGATCTGCTTTTGCATCTTCCGCTGCGTTATGAAGACGAAACCCATCTTGAGCCGATTGCCACCCTGCAGCCAGGCATTACCGCTCAGGTTCAGGGTATCATCACGCACAGCGAGATTGCCTTTCGACCTCGTCGAACCCTGGTCTGTCGACTGGAAGATAGCAGTGGCGAAATATATCTGCGTTTTTTGAATTTCTATCCCAGTCAGCAAAAGCAATTGGCAGAAGGCAAACAGATACGCGCAATCGGTGAGGTGCGCACAGGATACAATGGGCTAGAGATGATCCATCCGAAATGTCGTGCGGTGGATGAAGACACACCGCTTCAGCAGAGCCTTACACCTATTTATTCGACCACTGCAGGCTTGTCGCAAACCATGCTTCGCAAGTTGGTTGCCAATGCGATCGAAACGCTGCCACAGGTCGATACTTTGCCAAGCGCATTGTTAAATAAATTAGCGCTTGGCGAATTTTCCGACTGCATCAGATTGCTGCACAATCCGTCACCGGATATTTCAGCTATGACCCTGGAAGATCGCAGCCATGCAGCCTGGCGGCGCATCAAGTTCGATGAATTGCTTGCACAACAATTGTCGATGCGCATGTATCATCGTGAGCGTGACAAATGCGTCGCGCCTCAATTGGCGGACCATCGTCAGTTGACGATGCGCCTGATGAAAAAATTACCGTTCGCGCTGACCCAGGCACAGTTGCGCACCTTTTCCGAGATCAGCCTAGATCTTGCGCAGCCACATCCGATGCAAAGATTGTTGCTCGGCGATGTTGGTAGCGGTAAAACCATCGTTGCGGCGCTGGCTGCGCTGCAGGCAATAGAAAACGGCTATCAGGTGGCACTGTTGTCACCCACCGAGATTCTCGCAGAACAGCACTTCATCAAACTTCGCGAGTGGCTAGAGCCGCTCGATATCACCCCGGTATGGCTTTCCGGCAGTCTGAAGAAAAAGGACAAGTTGCTTGCTGCCGAAAAAATAGCCTCAGGCACAACCCTGCTCGCGGTAGGTACTCACGCATTGTTTCAGGAGCAAATCAGCTTTCACAAACTTGGCCTTGCAATCGTGGACGAGCAGCACAAGTTCGGCGTGCAGCAGAGACTTGCACTGCGCAACAAGGGCGCTGAACCACATCAGCTGATGATGAGTGCCACGCCAATTCCAAGAACTCTGGCGATGAGCTACTACGCCGACCTTGACGTATCGGTGATCGACGAATTGCCGCCCGGCCGAACAGCTGTGATAACCAAGCTGGTAAGTGACGAGCGTCGCGAAGAAGTGATCTCAAGAGTGCGTGCTGCCTGCATGGCAGGGCAGCAGGCATATTGGGTGTGTCCATTGATCGACGAGTCCGAGGCATTGCAATTGCAGACCGCTCTGGAGACTTTCCAGATGCTCTCAAAGACCTTTCCCGATCTGCGCGTGGGACTTGTGCATGGAAAGTTGGATAATGCAGAAAAAATGCGGGTAATGGCTGCGTTCAAATCGAACGAATTGCAATTGCTGGTTGCAACCACCGTCATCGAGGTGGGCGTGGATGTGCCGAATGCCAGTTTGATGGTAATCGATCATGCGGAACGCATGGGGCTTGCACAATTGCATCAATTGCGCGGACGAGTGGGACGCGGTGCAGCGCAGAGTCTTTGCATTCTGCTGTATCAGCAGCCGCTATCTGAGATGGCAAGGGCAAGGCTGAAGATCATATTCGAGAGCAATGACGGCTTTGCTATCGCGCAGCATGATCTGCGTTTGCGCGGACCAGGCGAATTGCTCGGTGCAAGACAGAGCGGTGTGCCGTTGCTGCGCTTTGCCGACATTAACACGGATGAAGACCTGCTTAACCAGGCTCGACAAGTTGCAGATGAGATGCTGAATGATTTTCCCGATGCGGCGCGCGCACATCTGCAGCGCTGGATGGCCAACAAGCATGATTATTTCCATGTCTGACAAGTTCTGGCTTGGCACTTCAATCGGTTGTGGCGCGGAGCTGGCGCAATGGCTTCACGATCGGGGATCCTTGACGCGACGCATCCAGCAACGCTGCACCAGTTTCAATGTTCGCAACGTGCACAGCGGCCTGGCCAATATCCCGCAGGATGAATCGGCATTGTTGAGAATTGCCTCAAAGCAACTTGCCTACGTTCGCGAAGTGTATCTTTACGCCAACGACCATCCAGTTGTGTTCGCGCACAGTGTGGTTGCGCGCGAGCATTTGCATGGAACATGGGCAGATGTTCGTGGTTTGGGTAACAAACCGCTAGGCGCGATGCTGTTCGCACATCCCCTGGTAGAACGCAAGCCATTGCATTACAAGGCGCTGCGATACTCGCATCCCTTGTATCAACATGCGGCGCACGTTCTAAGTGCTCCACCGCGCAGGTTATGGGCGCGTCGCTCGCTGTTCTATTTGCATGATGCTCCACTTCTGGTTACAGAAGTCTTCCTTCCGGAGATACTGGGTCTGGTATCGCGTATTTGAGATCCTTGCATAGCAGACCCGCTGTACTTTCGCCTTCAAACTGTCGATGGGATTGATTGCGCCGCGGTGATTGAGTATCGTTGCATAAGCCAGATAGGTTGTTAAACCAGTCTGATGGAATTTCAGGCCCACTTGTAAAAAATCAATGAAATTGAATACTGCTGCCGTTAAATCATACTTCAAGGGTCTGACAGATCAGGCGATCAAATTGATCATAAATCCCGTTGAATTTTTCCGGACCATGCCAAAGTCTGGTGGGCTGATTGAACCGATGTTCTTTCTTGTTGTGACCGTGCTGGTTGATGTGGTGCTGGTCTTTGTCGAATCATTCGTGTCGCATGGTGCAGGTATGTATGGCCTGGGTATGCTGGGTATCAGCCTGTTCATTGTGCCAATAATTGCGGTCATCCTGAGTTTGTTCGTGGCTGGTATTTTCTATGTGGTCTGGTCCTTCATGGGGTCAGGCGAAAGTTATGAGGCAAGCTTCCGTTGCCTGGCATACATGCAGAGTATTGTCCCGGTCACGATCCTGATCAGCGTCGTACCTTATCTGGGTCTACTGGGGATCGCATGGTGGTTTTTCCTGATGGTGATTGCAACCAGGGAGACCCACAATTTACCGGTCAAGCCGGCTTTGCTGGTATTTGGTGTCATCGCAGTGCTGGCGAGCCTGGTTTACTTCAGCTCGGTAACCTCGGGCATCAGGGACAAGGAACGCTTGCAGGAAATTGCCAAGGAACTTCAGAAAGTCCCCGGTCAGCGCGACTCGGGTGAACCCAGACGCAGATGAGTTCATGAGAGCTGTTACAAACATTGCATGCTCAGGCTTGGTTTGCATTGCCGCAAATATATCCGGATTTCTGACTGATCATGCGTCTTGCTGAGCGTCTAGCACTGTATATCCAGCTCACCCGGTTGAACCGTCCAATCGGTATTTTGCTGTTGCTTTGGCCGACGCTTTGGGGGGTGTGGATCGCTGGTGAAGGACACCCGTCATGGCACATCGTGTTTATCTTTGTGCTTGGTACTGCGCTGATGCGCTCAGCAGGCTGTGCGATCAATGATTATGCGGACCGGGATTTCGATCGACATGTGCAGCGCACTCGCGAGCGTCCTGTCACCAGTGGTCGCATCAATCCTTCTGAGGCGCTATGGGTGGCGGCAGTTCTTGCATTGATTGCATTTCTGCTGATCTTGCCGCTTAACAGGTTGACGGTATTGCTCTCGGTTCCGGCGGTCTTTCTCGCAGCCAGTTATCCCTTTACCAAGCGTTTCTTTTCGATACCTCAAGCCTATCTTGGCATCGCTTTTGGATTTGGCATCCCGATGGCATTTGCCGCGCAACAGGACATCTTGCCGGCAGTAGCATGGATGCTGCTCTGCGCCAACATGTTCTGGGCGATCGCATACGATACAGAGTATGCAATGGTGGATCGGGATGACGATGTTCATCTTGGCATCCATTCTTCAGC